>DASQNL010000620.1:0-3757 GCA_035644995.1 Pyrinomonadaceae bacterium
GCGAAGGCCGCGCGCGCGCCGGCTTCGTCGAGTCCGGTCTCGGCCTGAAAGATACGGCGGGCGCGCGCGCGCAATTTTTCATTACGCGCCGACACGTTCGTCATGCGGTTGCCGCTGACGTAGCCGAGGCGGATCATGGTCGCCGTCGAGAGCATGTTGAGCGTCATCTTCTGCGCCGTGCCCGCCTTGAGCCGGGTCGAACCCGCGATCACTTCCGCCCCCACCAGAGGCACAATCGCCACCTCGACCGCGCGCGCGAGCGGCGACTCCGGCACACATGTGACGCCCGCCGTGAACGCGCCGAGCGCGCGCGCGTGTTCGACCGCGCCGAGCGTGTAAGGCGTGCGCCCCGAAGCGGCGATGCCGACGACCGCGTCTTTGCGCGTGACGCCGCGCGCGTCGAGGTCGCGCGCGCCCGCCTCGCGGTCGTCCTCCGAGGCTTCCACCGCGCGATAGCAGGCCTCGTAGCCGCCCGCGATAATTCCCTGCACCAACTCCGGCGAGACGCCGAACGTCGGCGGGCATTCCGCCGCGTCGAGCACGCCGAGCCGACCCGACGTGCCCGTGCCCACGTAGAACAGTCGCCCGCCGCCGCGCAGACGCTCCACGACGCCCTCCACCGCCCGCGCCACCTCCGCCCCCACGCGCCCCACGGCCGCCGCCACCAGCGCGTCCTCTTCGTTCATCAAACGCACGATCCCCGCCGCGTCGAGCGCGCCGATGCCCGCCGTGCGCGGGTTCTCCTGTTCGGTGACGGGAAGTTCTTCCATAAATTTTAAGTTACAGGTTTCAAGTTTCAGGTTTCAAGTTAAAGATCGAACAAGTTCAGCCCTGCGATTTGAAACCTGAAATTTGAAACCTGAAATTTGAAACCTGAGACTTGAAACCTGAGACTTGAAACCTGAGACTTGAAACTTGAAACCGGAAACTTGAAACCTGAGACTTGAAACCGGAAACTCACCCGGCGAGTGCGAGGCGGCGCATCTGTTCGCGCGCCATCGCGGCGGCGGCGACGGCGGGCGAGAGTTTGGGCGGCGCGAGAAAGGCTTGGGGCGCGATGCGTTTGATGCCCGCGCGCAAGGGGGCGAGCACGAGTTCGGCCGCGCTGAATACTCCGCCCACGTAGGCGACCTGAAAACTCTCGCGCTCCATCCGCAAATTTCGGATCACGGTACATGCGGCGACGGCCAACTCGCGCCCCGCATCCGTCACGATGCCGCCCGCCACGGCGTCGCGCCCCGTCGCGGCCGCTTCGATGACGTGGCGCGCGAAACCCGCGATGCGCTCGTTGGTCATGCTCGGCGCGTAGATGGCGAGCGAGAGGTCGTCCGGCGTCGCCACGTTGAAATACTGGCAGGCGGCCTCGTCAAGACTCGTCGCCGCGCCGCGCCCGTCCGTCGCCTGTGCGACCGCCTGTAAAGCGCGGCGCGCGATCCACGAACCGCTGCCCTCGTCGCCCGCCAAAGGCCCCCAACCCCCGGCGCACACGTGCTTGCGCCGCGCGTTCTTCCCGCAACAGATCGAACCCGTGCCCGCGATCAAAACCAGACCCGGCTTCCCGCCGGTCGCGCCGTAGAGCGCGATGTCCGCGTCCGTTACGACTTCGAGCGAATTGATGCCGAGCGCGCGCCGGAGGGCGTCCGCCATGTGCTCCTTCAAGTCTGAGCGGCGCACTCCCGCCAGCCCGATTTCCGCCGAAGCAAGATCGGTGCGGCGCACGTCCGCCGACGCACACGCGCGATCCACGGCCTCGCGCACGGCCGCTGCCGCGTTGCGCACGCCGACGCGCAAGGGGTTGGAAGGCCCCGCCAGCCCTTCGCCGAGCGTCCGGCCTTCTTCGTCCGTGATAATGGCTTGAGTCTTCGTGCCGCCGCCGTCCACGCCGAGCACGATGAGCGGCGCGTGCAGGTCTCTGGGCGCATGGGAAAGGTTTGCGGGTTCGCGTCTGGGCTTCATCGTGTGTCCGGGGACGGGACTTCTCACGCGGACGCCCTCCCCTACCGGCTATGATGGCCGGATTGTAAAAATAGTTGACATATAATGGAAACTAAAAGATTTTATCTGCTTGATAATCAATCCTGATAGAGAGGTTTCCCCATGGAGATCAGACAGCTCAGAGCTTTAGCGGCCATCGCCGAGACGGGGACGTTCACGGCCGCCGCCGCGCGCGTCCACGTCACGCAGGCGGCCATCAGCATGCAGATTCGCCAACTCGAACTCGAAGCGGGCACGCTCCTCTTCGTGCGCACGCCGCGCCGCTGCGTGCTCACGCACGCCGGAGAACTACTGCTCGAACGCGCCCGCCGCATCCTGCGCGAACACGACTCCGCGCTCGCCGAATTGTCCGAACTGTCGGGCACGGCGCACGGGCGGCTGCGTCTCGGCAGCGCATCGGCGATGTTCAGTTCCGATCAACTGCCGCTGATCTTGAAAGAACTACGGGCGCGCTGCGAGCACGTCGAGGTGACGGTCACGTCTGGGACGAGCGAGTCGCTGGTGCGGCAGATCACGGCGGGCGAGTTGGACATCGCCTTCATTTCGCTGCCGGTGGAGGCGCGCGGCGTGCAGACGGAGTTGCTGTTGAAGGACGAGTTGATCGCGATTGCGCATCCGGGTCATCCGCTGGCACACAAGCGAGTTATCAGCGCGTTCGAGTTGGCGGGACAGAAGTTGATCCTCGGCGAGCGCGGCGGCAACACGCGTCGCTTGATTGACGGGTTCTTCGCCGAGGCGGGCTTGCACCCGGTCGTGGCGATGGAACTGAGCCGGTTGACTTCGATCAAGCGAATGGTTGAATCGGGGATGGGCGTCGGGATCGTGCCGGTGCGTTCGGCGTCGGAGGAGATCGCCGCGGGACGGCTCGTGCGCTGGTGGATCGAGGGCGCGCAGATCAATTCGGAACTCGGTTTCGCCCGGCTCTCAGGCGGCTATCAATCGCCCGTGACGCAAACCTTCGTCAATCTCTGCCGCGCGAATTTCGCCGCCGAGACCGAGGCGAACAAGCCGCGCAAACAACGCGCGCGCACCGCGCGCAAACTTAAAGCGAAGCCGAAGAAACATTGACCGGAGCATGACGGCGGGTCGCTCACTCCGGAGGCGCGCGCTTGTCGGCGACTTGCGCGGGCGGCGCAAATCTACCCTTCGCTTTGCCCGATCAGCGTGCGGATGGCGGGAACGAGGCGGGTGGTGTCTTCGGGTTTACGCAGGCACCCTTGCGCGCCCGCACGCTTCGCCTCCTCGTGGTCGAGGAGCGAGGCGTAGGCGGTGAAGAAGAGGATCGGCGTGTGCAGGTTGAACTCGCGAATCTCACGGCAGAGGGCGAGGCCGTCCATGTCGGTGAGGCCGATGTCGAGAAGAATCAGCGCGTAAGAATTTTCGCGCGCGAGCGTCAGCCCTTCGTCGGCGGTCTGCACGGCGGTCACGTCGAAGCCGTCCTGTTTCAAACTCCACTCCACCAGAAAACGCGTGTCCTGCGTGTCTTCGACGTATAAAATTGCCGGTCGCTCAGCGGTCATTATTTTTCCCTTCGTGAAAAAGCGACGGGTGACGGGTGACGGGTGACAGGTTAAAGACAAGCGTTTGTTTTAACCTGTCACCCGTCACCTGTCACTCGTCACTTTTCGTGTATCTCTGCATGAGTTCAGGCCAGCGGCCTTGAGCTTTGAGGATCAGTTCGCAGACTTCGCGCACCGCGCCGAAGCCGCCGGGGAGAGTGGTGGTGTAATGCGCGGCGGCGCGCGTATCGGCGGTCGCATCG
>DASQNL010000621.1:0-3426 GCA_035644995.1 Pyrinomonadaceae bacterium
CGACGAGGCGCGAGGCGCGAAAGCTGCCGTCCGCCAGTTCCAGCCCGGTGATGCGTCCCTGCTCGGTCGCGATCCGCCGCACGCGCCGGTTGGTGTGAATCTCGACGCCGAGTTCGACGGCCAGTTTCGTGATTCCCCGAACGAGGCCGTAGACGCCGCCTTCGGGCAGCCAGAGGCCGTAGGCCATCTCGCCGTAAGGGAGGATGGTGAACATGCCCGGCAGCGTGTAGGGCGAGCCGCCGAGGTACATCGCGTATGAGCCGAGGGCTTCGCGCAGGTGGCGGCTTTTGAAGTAACGCCGGAGTTGGCCGTCGAACGAACGCCAGACGCTCGTGCGCCGCAACTCGGACGGACGAAGCGCGCCGAACCACTTGAGCGGGTTGTCCTCGTTGCGATTCACCATCTTCTCGAAAGCGATTTGGTACTTCGCCTCCGCGTCGCGCATGAAGGCGAAGACGCGCGGGCGCGAGCCGGGTTCGAGCCGTTCGCACTCCGCCAGAAACTTCCGCAGGTCGCTCGACAGGGTGAAGCGCGTGCCGTCCTGCCACTGGAAACGGATGGACGGATCGACGGGCAGCAGTTTCACGTAGTCGTGCAAATTTCGCTTCGCGGCGGCGAACAGTTGCTCGAAGACCCACGGGTAGTTCAGGAGCGACGGCCCCGTATCGAAGCGAAACCCATCGCGCTCGATGGTGTTGGCGCGCCCGCCCACGCGTTCGTTCGCCTCGTAGAGGCTGACGGCGAACCCGGCCAGACGCAGGTGGATCGCCGCGCTCAGGCCGCCCAATCCCCCGCCCACGATCAAGACATTTTTTTCCACCCTTAACTTCATCCGAAATTCACCAGCCGAAACTCCCCGGCCGAAATTCACTTGCGTAGATAGGCGAGCGGGATGCGCCAGTATTTGCTCGGCGGCAGGACGCCGAACTTCTCGCGCGCGGGCACGCTCTCGCGGCGCATCAGGCCGTCGGCGTTCCGGCCGATGCGCTCGTTCAGACGACGATAGACGCCGATGCAGGCGCGGATCGCGAGTTGGCAATCGGGGGAGAAGGCGTCCAGGTCGCGCTCCGCCTGAGCGTAGTGTGATTCGGCGATGGTCGCCAGGCGACGCCGCAGGCGCGCGAGCGCGGGGCGTTGGCGGGCGTCGCGCACGTCCGGCGCGGCGATGCCTTCGGCGCGCAGCATGTCTTGCGGCAGATAAACTCTCCCGCGCGTCTGGTCTTCGCCCACATCGCGCAGGAAGTTTGTCAGTTGGAGGGCGATGCCGAGCGCGCGTGCGCTTCCGGCGGCGCGCGTGAACTGCCGCGGCGCGCTCGCGCCGTAGACGTGCGCCAGAAAGTAGCCGACGACGACCGCGCTGCCGTAGATGTAATTCTCGATTAAATCGTCGAGCGTTTCGAACGGGCGCGGCTCGGCGTCGCGCCGCATGGCCGCGAGAAAGGCGCGGTAGTGTTCGGGCGGAATGCCGCGCTCGCGCACGACCTTGGCGAAGCCCGCCGCGAAGCAAGGCACGCCCGCGCGCAAGGCTTCCGCCAGAGAGGCGGCGCGGAGTCCTTGTTCGTAACGCTCGCTCCAGTCGTCCAGTTTGCGTAACTGCTCGGCGCGGGGCAGCGGAAACGTGTCCACGATCTCGTCCGGGTAACGCACGGCGGCGTAGACGGCTTCCACCTCCGCGCGCTTGGCGGCGGGGAGAAAACGACTCACGATGAAGAAACTCGTGGTGTAGGCGCGCATCACGGCGCGCGCCTGCTTCGTGATGACGAGCCACGCCGCGCGCTCCGAGCCTGCCTTGAGCGCGCGGGCGCGCGTTTGCCGTTCGACGGCTTCCCAGCCCGCGAGCGTCCAGACGCCGCCGTTTCCGTTTGGATGATGGTGCGAGAGCATAAACCCTTTGACGAGGCGCGCCCCGGAGGCGACTGCCTTGAGCCGCCGCCTTTCGGTTGCGCCGATCTTTCTTTCCTACCTGTACGCCCGGCAACACTTGAACGGATTGCCGCTCCGCCGCCCGGCCGCCGCCCGCGAGACAACGAGCGCAATGTGCGCGAAGCCCGCCCGACGCCCGCGCGCGGCGCGCCGGCATCAATTCACGCCCCGCCGCGCGCCTCGCGCCCCGTTCCGTATTCTTCTTCCACGCGCGCCCAGCCCTCCGTCTCCAACGCCGCCCTGAGCCAATAGGTGTATTCCTCCGGCCGCTCGCGCAAATCGCGCCGCAGTTCGTCCGTCGTCGTCCACTTCCATTCCTCCACCTCCGACTCTTCGGGAGTGAACGCGCCGTCGAACTCACCGACGAAGACGTGATCGTATTCGTGCTCGATCAACTCGTTGGCAAACTCGGCGCGGTAGAGAAACTCGAAGGCCGCGCTCAATTCGCAATCGAAGTTCATCTCTTCGCGCAGGCGGCGACGCGCGGCCGCCGGGGTCGATTCCTCCGGGCGCGGATGGCCGCAACAGGTGTTCGACCAGAGGCCGCCGGAGTGATACTTCCCCTTCGCCCGGCGTTGCAGCAGCAGGCGACCCGCGGAGTTGAAGACGAAGATCGAGAACGCGCGGTGCAGACGCCCGGCCGCGTGCGCCGACAGTTTTTCCGCCGCGCCCAATTCCCGGTCGTGCTCATCTACGAGTATGACTTGTTCCATCGCCGCCGCCCCTGCCCCCGCGCCCCGATTGCCGACTTTCATCTGAACGTTTTGGACGTTTCATACAATAGCAAAGTTTTCCTCCCTGTCAAGTCAATAGCCATACGCGACTTTATCAAAAAGGGTTTTTGAACGATTTGGACGAAATTGAATTTACATCGGCAACTTAATTTGCTAGAGTCGCGGCCACCGGCTAAAGAGCGTCGGTTGCGGGAGTCTATGAAAAGTTATAACGCGGGGAAAAATTTAACCAGCAAAGAGGCGGCGCGCTTGTTGGGCGCGAGCGAAGCCTCGGTCAAACGCTGGGCTGACGGCGGCCTGCTGCCCTCGGAGAAGACGGCGGGCGGGCACCGTAGGTTTCGTCCCGAAGACGTGGCGCGGTTCAAACGTGAGAACGGCGGCGCGTCCTCCGCCGCCGCCGCGCTGCGCCGTGCGCGCGTGGCGGGCGCGGACTCCGCCGCCGCCGTGTCGTCGCGCGGAGGCGAACGCATCGCCCCCGCTGAGACGGAAAGCGACGCGAGCATGGAGGCGTCGGCCGCCGCGCTTTTCGACGCGCTGACGCGTGGGGATGCCGAGGAGACCGCCGCGCTGCTCGTCAAATCCTATCTCGACGGCCGCTCCCTCGCCTTCATCTTCGACCGGCTGCTGGCGACGGCGATGCGAAAGATCGGCGACCTCTGGCAGCAGGGCGATCTCACGGTGGCCGAGGAGCATCTCGCCACGCGCGCCGCCGTCAGCGCGCTGCAAACTCTGGACACGGTGGTGGCGGAACCGGAGGCCAACAATTTAC
>DASQNL010000622.1:0-3536 GCA_035644995.1 Pyrinomonadaceae bacterium
ACAAGGCCAGAATCGGACGCGACTTTAACTCCGTTAAGACCGACCTGATCTCCTACCTGCGCGACCAGCGACAGCGCGAGGTGGCGAAACAGTTTGCCGACCGCCTGCGCACCGCCTCCGCCGTCAAGGTCAACGTGACGAACGTGACGCCGCCGGCCAATGCGGCCGAACGCGCGCGCGTCTTGGCCGTCGTCAACGGCGAGTCGCTCACTTCCGCCCACGTCGAAGACTCGCTCAAGCCGTTGATCTATAGCGTGCAGCAGCGCATCTATCAATTGCGCAAGACCGAGGTTGATCTACGCATCAACGACGTGCTGCTCGAACAGGAAGCGCAGAAGCGCAAGGTCACGACGAAGGCTCTGCTCGACGGCGAAGTCCAAACCAAAACTCGACCCGTGACGGACGCCGAGGCGCAAAAGTTCTACGACGAAAACAAGGAACGGATCAACGGCGAGTTCGGGCAAATCAAGCCTCAACTCGTCCAATACCTGCAAGAAACGCAAACGCGGGACTTGCAAGCGGCTTTCGCCGAGCAATTGCGCAAGTCGGCGACGCTGCAAGTTAATTTAGTTGCGCCCGAAGCGCCCGTGATGCAAATCGCGGTTGATGATCAGCCGGTGAAGGGCAGCCCCGCCGCGCCCGTCACGATTGTGGAATTCACGGATTTCCAATGTCCCAGTTGCGCCGGGGCGCATCCCGTGCTGGATCGACTCGTGGCGGAATACGGCAACCGCCTGCGTCTGGTCGTTCGCGATTTCCCTTTGGAGCAACATGAGTTCGCGGCGAAGGCGGCGGAGGCGGCCGAGGCGGCGCGCGCGCAGGGGAAGTACTGGGAGTATGCGGCCGTGTTGTTCGCGAATCAGAAGGCTCTGAGCGTGGATAAGTTGAAAGCGTATGCAACGCAGGTCGGCCTCGACCGGCAGAAGTTCGACGCCGCGCTCGATTCGGGTCAGATGGCCGATAAGGTTCAGCGCGATTTGATGGACGGAATCCGTCTCGGCGTCAACAGCACCCCGTTCTTCTTCGTCAACGGGCGCGCCACAAGCGAGCGCAGCTACGAAGGTCTCAAAGCCGCCATCGAGAAAGCTCTCGGCGAGAAGGCCAAGCCATAAGCAGTTCCTTCAACGCTCAAGCGCGAGGGGAGAGGCGACAGGTCATGCGACCGGCCGCCTCTTCTCTTATCACTGGGAGAAAAACGTCTCGGCGTCCGGCTCGCTCCTACTCCGGCGCGCTTTCCACAAACTTCAACATCTCCTGATGCAGCGCGCGCCGTTCGAGAAACAGGCGCAGCACCCGCCGCCGGTTGTTGACGAGCACCAACCCGCCCTTAAACCACCCGCGCAAGTCGTACAACATCTCCAGCGAACGCATCGCCGCGTAGCCGCACACGACGGAAAAGGGTAAGGCCAGCAACGCCGCGCGCCACCCCCAACGGAAATAACAGAGCGCGACGACGACGAGCCACGTCAGCGGCATGAGCGCGATGGCGGCAAGTATCTTCACGGTCGGAGCGATCTCATCAACGCCGTGACGCCGGTAGAAGCGCGAGAGCAGATCGCAGACGATGAAGGCGGGCAGGTGCAGGAGCGCGCCCGGAAGCGAGAGGGGCAGAAGCAGCAGAACGAGCGCGGCGCGCAGGAGGAAGTGGCGAAAGACGTTCCAACGCGTGTCGGTCAGGAGCGACAAATTTTCGGCGTTTATCCCCAGCGCGCCGAGTTCCGCTTCGTGTTGCAAAATTCTGCGCCGCAGCGTGTCATGGCTCTCACCCGTTTCGGCCGCCGCCGCCGCCGTCACGGGCGACAATTTCTCCGCGATGCGCCGCCGCAGGTCAAACTCCGCCGCGAGAGTTTGGCGCAAGCTCAGGCTCTCGTAAAGCGACGAAAAGAGTTCCTGCGCTTTCGTCACCACTCCCAGCTCTTCGTCGTCTTCGACGTTCAAAGTAACTTCGAGCAGAGCCTCTTCGATGCGCGCCGATAGCTCTTTGACGGCATCGCGCGGCGGTTCG
The DNA here is from genome assembly GCA_035644995.1 of Pyrinomonadaceae bacterium. Taxonomy (GTDB): domain Bacteria; phylum Acidobacteriota; class Blastocatellia; order Pyrinomonadales; family Pyrinomonadaceae; genus JAIVJZ01. Next base: position 2,006 of record DASQNL010000622.1, read on the forward strand.
CCCTGCGCGTCTAAACGAACGGCGCGCGCTTCAATCGGCGCGCCGAAACTGATCAGAGCTTCGCTGCGAAAGGAGGTCTTCGAGGTGTAGTAAAGCCCGACGGGGACGATCTTCAACGTCTCGCGCACGCTCTGCGCGGTGTCGGGCGTCGCGGGCTGTGCGACGGAAATCGCGCCGAGGGCGATGCGCGCCGCGCCGGTCTTGACGGGCAGCAGCCGCGTCGCATTGTGCGAGACGCCTTCGGGGAAAAGCGCGATGCAGCGGTTTTGCCTGAGCAGCGCGTGACATCGTTCAAACGTGAGCCTGTTTTTCGCGCCGTCTTCCTCCGGGTCTACGCGGCGATAGAGCGGCAGAGACTCGACGGCGTTGATGAGAAACTTGATGACGGGGATGCGAAAGAGCGTCGACTTGGCGAGGAAGGAGATGCGACGCGGGAGGGCGCAGAAGATGAGCGCGGGATCGATCAGCCCGTTCGGGTGGTTTGAGACGAAGATGAGAGGTTCATCGGGCGGCACGTAGCGCGCTCCGGCGATCTCGATGCGCCGGAAGAAGAGACGAAGCGCGATGCTCAGGATGAGGTGGACGAAACGACGCGTCCAATTTCCTTTCTGCCGCAACGCCATGTCGCGAAAACGGAGTACGTAAGCGTCGCGCATGGGTCGGATTATAGTCTGAATAAGAGGCAGCGGTAAGCTGCGCGCGTCCGCCTGTGGCGAGCCGGTTGGCGGGGCAAACCCTTTAACAATTTGCGGCCTCGACAAAAGCGAACGCCCGCAGAAGATGTCCTCACAGCACCTTCTACGGGCTTGTTCAATCTTCCGGTGCGCCGGGCGGCGCAGGTTCGGAAGTTGTTGTTCGCTTTGTGACCGTTGACGGTCGCGGCGAGTGGTGTCCTCACTACACCCCACGCCTTTTATTGAGCAGAGGCTAACACCAAACGCTACACGCGTCAATAAAATCTGCAAAAATAAATGCCCTTAACGGAGGCCGCAAAGCCCGACTGCGCGGCAGCGCTCAGCGCAGGGAACGGGCGCGCCGGAGGCGTCGCGTAGCTCCTCTCGCGCGACGGCCAAACTGTTGACGACTTCGCGCCCGTGCGGGTCGATTATCAGCACGCATCGAGAGGCGCGCATGTCTGCTCCACACCGTTTGTCTCTGTGCGCGGCTACCGGCGAAGCAACATTTGAAGCCGGGAGGGCATCCGCGACGCGGGCGCGAAATTTATGCTCCGCGTGCTATTTTGGCGACGCCGCCGATGAGCCTTTCGACTTCTTCCGTCGTCGTATAGCAAGCGCATCCGGCGCGCACCAAGCCTTCGTCGCCGAGCGCGAGCCGTTCGATCACGGTGGCCGCGTAAAAGTCTCCGTGAGACAAAAAGAGACCGCGCGCGGCCAACTCTCTCGCGACGACGCTCGATGCAACGCCCGCGACGGTGAACGAGACGGTTGGCGTCCGGGGCGCGTCCGGCGGCGCGCCGTAAACGCGCACGCCGTCGATCTCGTGCAATCCTTGCCATAGTCGCCGGGTCAAG
>DASQNL010000623.1:0-4540 GCA_035644995.1 Pyrinomonadaceae bacterium
GCTCAAGTCGCTTTCGGACTCCAGCAGGGCTTGAATGTCGTCGTCCGAAAGTTCGTCCATCTCTTTCAACATGCTGGCGATCTCGCTCACGCTGGCCTGCTCGAACATGTACCGCTCGATCTCGGCGGCGAGACCGGCGACCGTCGGCGCGCTGGTGAAGATGAGACGCAGCGGCAGATCGACCCCGAACACTTCGCGGATGCGCGAGAAGACGCAGACGGCCAGCAACGAGTGGCCGCCCATGTCGAAGAAGTGGTCGTGGATGCCGACCAGCAGGTTATCCTGCACGCCGATCTTCTCGACGCCGAGTAACTCCACCCAAATCTCCACCAACTTCTGTTCGATGGGCGTCCGCGCCGCGACGAACTCGCCTTTGCGTTCGGCACGCGCCGCGCGGTCGGGCGCGGGCAGGGCGCGGCGGTCGAGCTTGCCGTTGGGCGTCAACGGCAATGCTTCCAACTTCACGAACGCCGACGGCACCATGTACCCCGGCAACGTCTCCGCCATCCGCTCACGCAAAATCGCCCCTTCCCCGCCACCCACGAAATATGCGACGAGGGTGCGCCCGCCCGTCCCGTCCTCGCGCGCCGCCACCGCGCAATCACGCACGCCCGGAGCCGCGCGCAACGCCGCTTCCACCTCGCCCAACTCGATGCGGTACCCGCGCACCTTCACCTGTTCGTCCTTGCGTCCTAGGAACTCCAGCCGCCCGTCGGCGAGATAGCGCGCCATGTCGCCCGTCCGGTAGAGACGAGAGCCGGGCGCGGCGGCATAGGGGTCGGGGATGAAGCGCGCGGCCGTCAACGCCGGTTGGTTGAGATAGCCGCGCGCCACCCCCACCCCGCCGATGTAAATCTCCGCCGGAGTGTTGAGGGGCGCGGGCTGCAAGTTTTCGTCGAGCACATAGACTTGTGCGTTGGCGAGAGGCCGCCCGATGGTTGGTTCGCTCCGGTCGTCCGGCTCGCAGACGCCCCACGTCGCGCAGACGGTCGCCTCGGTCGGGCCGTAGGCGTTGATAAAACGGCGTCCCTGCCCCCAGCCGGCGACCACTTCGGGCGGGCAGTTCTCGCCCGCCGAGACGAGCGTTCGCAGCGCGGGCAATTCCTCGGCGTCGAGCGCGCTCAACACGGCCGGGGGCAACGTGATGACGCTGATCTCCTCTTTGCGGAGTTGTTCGACGAAGCCGAAATCGTTGAGCAGCGTCTCGCGCGCTCCGAGGTGCAAGGCCGCGCCGGCGGCGAGGGCGGTGAAGATTTCCGACACGGAGGCGTCGAAGCTGAAGGAGGCGAACTGCATGACGCGGCTCTCCGGCCTGATCTCGAAGGCGGCGATCTGCGCGGCGACGAGATTGCACAGGCCGAGATGCTCGACCATGACACCCTTCGGTTTGCCCGTCGAGCCGGACGTGTAGATGACGTAAGCGAGATTGGACGCGCCCGCGCCATCCGTCGGCGGCGCGTCCGCGTTGCCCGCGTGAGACGGCAGCGGGTCGTCGAGGCAGACGGCGCGGCCGTCGTAGGCGGGCAGTTCGGGCAGGAGCTTGCGCTGCGTCAGGAGCACGGACGCGCCCGCGTCGCGCAGGATGTAGCTGATCCGCTCATGCGGATAGAGCGGGTCGACGGGCACGTATGCGCCGCCCGCTTTGAGGACGGCGAGCACGGCCACGATCAGTTCCGTGGAACGCTCGGCGCAGACGGCCACGCGGGTTTCGGGGCGAACGCCCAGCCCGCGCAGGTGATGAGCCAGTTGATTGGCGCGGCCGTCCAGTTCCTTGTAGCTGAGAATTTCGCCGTCGAAGACGAGCGCGGGCGCGCCGGGCGTGCGCGCGGCCTGCGCCTCGAAGAGATGTTGGACGCAGGCGACCTCCGCCGCCGTCGCCGGGCTTGTGGCGGCGGCGTCGTTGAATCCGCGCAGGAGTTGTTCCTGCTCGCCGGGCGAGGTCATCTCCAATTCGTCAACGCTCGTCGCGACATTCTCGAAGGCCGAGTCGAGCACGCTCAACAGGTGACGGACGAAGACCGCGATGCTCTCCGGACGGAACAAGTCCGGGTTGTACTCGGCCTCGACCGAAAGAGCGTCCGCCCGCGCGTCGAGCCGGAGCGTCAAATCGTTCTTGACGGCGGGCAGTTCGCCGTGCAGGCCGCGCATGGCGACGGCCACGTCAAAGAGCGGGCAGCGGTTCTCGGTCGCTTCGATGCCCGCGCTTTTGACGACGCGCTCGAAGGGCAAGCCCTGCCGCGCGTAAGCCTCGATGAGGCTCTCGCGCACCTGCAAGAGAAGTTGTTTGAAGGGTGTGGAGCCGTCAACCTCGTTGACGATGGGGAGCGCGTTGACCGGCGGCGTCGCCTCGCCCTCCTTGAGGCGCGCCGGGCTGCCGATGGTGATTTGCCCGAGGCGCGTGTAGCGGCGGAGGCAGACATTGACCGCCGCCGCCACCGCCGCGTAGGTCAGGAAGGGCGAGCCGCTCGTGACTTTCGACATCTTCCGCAACAACTCGCCCGATGCCTCGACCGTGAGCCGGGCGCGCTCGCCCGAATAAACATTGGGACGCTTGAAGTCCGGCCTCAAACCGGCCGTCTCCGTGAGGCCGGACAGACGGCCGACCCAATAATCGCGCTCCTCTTTCGTTCCCCTGTCGAAAGTTGGGGTGAGTGCTTTCTCTTCGCTCATGGTCGATCCTCTCTTCAAATAAATAGGTGTGATGGTCAGTTAGGACGTGGTGCGCGCCGGGTCGCGGCGCGCAACGGGCACGGCGGCCGGTCGCGCCGCCGCCGCGAACGTCTAATCGAAAACGAACTGTTCCTCATCCTCGCCGGAAGTCGGCGGCGCGGCGGCCGATGGGTAGGAGACGCGGAAGCCGGGGCTGAGGCCGCGGAGGTGCAGTTCGCGTTTGCCGGAGAGCAATTCGGCCTCGGCGAAACCGATTTCCCGCGCCCCTTCGATGAGGCGACGCGCCTCGGAAAGTTGCTTGGCGTCGGGCGTGTAAGCCAGACCGAGCAGGTGCTCGAACCACGGTTCCATGCCCATCGCGTAGATGAAAAGGCGTTGCGCGCCGACGGCCGCGAGGATGTTCATACCGCGCTCGGAGTCGGAACCTTTGTAGCGGCGCGTCCGCTCGTGTTCGGGGTCGGGCTTCGAGGGGAAGAACGGCCCGCAACTCCAAGAGAGCGGCGCGCCGACGCATTCCATGCCGAGGAACACGGTTTGAATATCGCCGAGCGCGCGCCGCAGGTGTTCGTACATGTGCGGGTCGAGACAATCGGAGTCGGCCGCAAAGAGCATGCGCTCGTCGCCGGCGCGCACGACGTAGGCGGTCTTCCCGTGTGGGAGGTCGGCGTGCTCGCCCATGAAGGGGACGGCGACGATCTCGCCGCCGGGCACCTCCAGCGAATCGAGCACGTCGAGTTCCACCACGTTGCGAAAGCCGAGCTTGCGCGACATCAGCCTGAGAGACATGTCGCCGTAAGCCATCCCGAACGAGCGCGGCACGACGAGGCAGCCGATGCGATGGCGCAGGCGGAGCAGCGTCTCCAGGCAGAAGTGGTCGTGGTGGTTGTGGGTGATGAGAACGTAGTCGATCTTCTCCGGCAAGTCTTCGTAAGACCAACGCTCGACGCCGCCCACGTGCGGGACGACGCCGATGTAAGGGTCGGTCAGGATCGTCGTGCCTTGCCACTCGATGAGGACGCAGGCGTGACCGAGATGGCGGATGCGCGGCGACGCCCCTTCCCAAGCGGTGTAAGGCTGGCGCGCGGCGTTCGTGAGCAGAGGCCGCAGGCGCGCCTCGTCGGCCGCGCCGAGACCCAACAACTCGCGCACATGGCCGAGCGGCTGCGGGCGCAGGTCGAGCTTGAACAGTTCATCCGCGACGGGGCTGGCAAATGGCATCGTCCATTCCAACCCGCTCGCGGAGGCCAGCCGCGGCGTGCTCATAATGAAGGCGCGCGAGTCGTCCTGTTCCTGCCGGAAGAGAAGGAACGACTGAAGCTCCGCGTGATAGTACGGACTCTCGTAGAGCAGCCCTTCCATCACGCGCACCGTCGGGCGGTTGTAATAGTCGTAGACCAATTCGACGTAGCCGCGCAGCGAGGGCGGCAGTTCCGCGTAGAAGGAATCGAGGCTCTGCCCCCGCGCCTCGGCGACGAGAAGGTTGTGGAAGGCCACGACATCGTCGGCCAGTTCGAGGTTCGGGGCGAGGCGCGCATCGGTCGCCGCCTGAAAAGCCCGCACCTCGGCGGCGCGCTCCGGCGAGAGATCGACGAAGGGGCCGCTGCGCAGCTTCGGGTCGGAGCAGGCGGCCGCGTGCGTCTGCGGGTCGGCCAGAAACGATTCGATGATCGGCTTCTGATAGTGGCGCAGGTGGAGACTCGCAGGCAGCGGCGACACCAGATGCGACCACGCCGGCCATTTATTGACGAGCGGCTCGGCCACCGCCGAAGCGTTCAGCCGGTATAACTCTTGAGTTGACATGTTGGAATTTCCTTCTCCGCGAAAGAGAGGCGAGGCCGGGCGCGCGACCGACCCCGGCGGTCATAAAACG
>DASQNL010000624.1:0-6093 GCA_035644995.1 Pyrinomonadaceae bacterium
GGACTCGGCGAACGCGGAGAGGTCGGTGAGGGGGAGTTCGACCGGATACGGGTCGTGGATGAGTTGGACGGGGCGACCGGCGGTGACGGAGAAGGTGGTACGCAGCACTTCGTGGCGGCGCACCACTTCGGTCAGCGTGCGTTCTAAGGCTTCGACATCCAAGCGGCCGCGCAGGCGCACGGCGGCCGGGACGTTGTAGAAGGGACTCTCGGATTCGACTTGATGCAGAAACCACAATCGTTGTTGCGCGAAGGAGAGCGGCAGCGGCGCGCCTCGCTCCACCCGCTCGATGCCGGGCATTTCGGGTGTCGCGTCCGTCTTCATGGCCGACTCAACCGCGCGTGCGAGTCCGGCAATGGTCGGCGCGTCGAACAAGGTGTTGAGCTTGAGTTCGACGCCGAAACTGGCGCGCACTCTCGACATCAGTTGGGTAGCCAGCAGGGAGTGGCCGCCGAGATCAAAGAAGTTCTCGCCCACGCCCACGCGCTCGTGTCCCAGCACCTCACACCAGATGCTCGTGAGCACGTCTTCGATCATCGTCGCCGGGGCTGAGAGATCGTCTGCTCGCTCGGCGGTCGCGGCGGCGGGCGAAGGCAGCGCGGCGCGATCTACTTTGCCGTTCGTCGTGAGCGGCAGTTGGCCGAGCGCGACGAAGGCGGAAGGGATCATATGCTCAGGGAGCTTCTCCGAGAGATATGCGCGGAGCATGGTTTCATCCACCGGCTGGCTCTCGCCCGTGACGAAATATGCGACGAGGGTGCGCCCGCCCGTCCCGTCCTCGCGCGCCGCCACTGCGCAATCCCGCACGCCCGGAGCCGCGCGCAACGCCGCTTCCACCTCGCCCAACTCGATGCGGTACCCGCGCACCTTCACCTGCTCGTCCTTGCGTCCTAAGAATTCCAGCCGCCCGTCGGCGAGGTAGCGCGCCATGTCGCCCGTCCGGTAGAGACGAGAGCCGGGCGCGGCGGCATAGGGGTCGGGGATGAAGCGCGCGGCCGTCAACGCCGGTTGATTGAGATAGCCGCGCGCCACCCCCGCCCCGCCGATGTAAATTTCTCCGGACACGCCGACGGGGACGGGACGCTGGCGTGCGTTCAACACATACATCCGCGTGTTGGCGACGGGACGCCCGATGGAGAGCGTGCCGGCGGGCAACTCGCCGGGCGGCGCTTCGTAGATGGAGCAGCCGACGACCGTCTCGGTCGGGCCATACTCGTTTATTAATCTGGCCTCGGGCGCGTAGGCGCGCCAGAACGTGAGGTCTTGGCCGGAGAGGGCTTCGCCGCCGATGACGAACACTTTCGCGGCTGCCCCCGCCGCCTCTCGCCCTTCCATCTCCCGGCGCAACAGGTCGAGGTGCGCGGGCGTGATTTTGACGAGGCTGAAATCGTGTGCGCCGCGCAACGCTTCGCCGAGCATTTCCACCCCGCGCCCTTCCGGCAACAGCAGCACGCGACGGCCGACGAGCAGGGGCGCGAGCAGGCTCGTCACCGTCAGGTCGAAGCCGAGGGATGAATGCACGGGCGCGCCGTCTCCCGCGGCCACCGCGTATTCCTTCGCGCCCCAACTTAGATAGTTGACGAGGCCACGATGCGGAACCATCACGCCTTTGGGTTGACCCGTCGAGCCTGAAGTATAGATGACGTAAGCCAGCCCGTCGGGCGTGGTTGCGTTCGGCACAGGCTCGCGGCTCTCACTCTCGACGCGCTCCCATTCGGAGTCGAGACAGAGCGCGTCCGCGTTCGGGGCGAGGAGCGCGGCATAGCGTTGCTGCGTCAGCACGGTGCGGACGCCCGCGTCGGCCATCATAAAGTCGAGCCGCTCGCGCGGATACGTTGGATCGAGCGGCAGATAAGCAGCCCCCGCTTTGAGGACGCCGAAGATGCCCACCACGGCCTCCGTCGAGCGCGCCGCGAGCAGGCCGACCCGCTCGTCGCTCCCGACGCCGCGCGCGCGCAGGTGTCGCGCCAATTGGTTGGCGCGTTCGTTCAACTCGGCGTAGCTCAGGCTGCGCCCCTCGAACTCGACGGCCACGGCGGCGGGCGTGCGCGCGACCTGCTCCTCGAACAACTCGTGCAGGCACTTGTCCGACGGGAACGCGACGGTCGTGGAGTTCCACTCGACGAGCAAGCGGCGGCGTTCGTCTTCGCCGAGCATCTCCAGATCGCCGACGCATGAGTCCGGGCGGGCAGCGAGTTCGCGGAGCAAACCGCCGAAGCGCGCGGCCAGCCCTTCGATCTCTTCGCGCTCGAACAACTCCGCATCGTATTGGAAGGCCAGAGCGAGCGAGCCGCCGGTGCGCGTGCAGGAAAGTTTGAACTTGAAAGGCTCAACACACGCGCGCTGGCTGACGAGCGAGAACGACACCCCGCCGGACTCCTCAGCCGCAGGCCACTCGACGAACTCGAAGCCGTAGGCGAAGAAGCCGTCATCGGCCTGCGCTTCCCCTCCCGTCCCGGCCGCGCCCGGCTCGCGGACGAAAAACTCCTGCCACTCGCCGGCCTCCGCGAGGGCGTCGTCGAGTTGCGTCGTCAACTCGCCGAAGCGCATCGCCTCGCGCACCTCGCACGAAACCGGCACGCTCATCGCGTATGCGCCGAGCGCGCCGTGCAACTCCTCGAACTTCCGGCCGTCGAGCGCGACGCCGATTGAAACCTCCGCCTGCTCGGCGAGTCGCCACAGCAACGCCTGCCAGGCGGCGAGCAGGCACGTCGAGAGCGACGAACGGCGGCGCGCGGCGAGTTCTTCCAAACCTTTGACGGTCGCGGCGTCCGTCGCCAGCGCGAGCGTTTGCGGCGTGAACTCGCGCGAAGCAGACGCCGACGCCGCCGACGCCGTCGTCTGCTTCGCGCGCGGCGCGACGAGGGGCGGTTCCGCCAAACTCTTCCGACCCCAGAAGGCCGCCGCTTCCGCGGCCTCTTCGCCTTCCAACAGTTCGTGCTGCCACTCGGCGAAGCTGACATACTGCGCCGGGTCGCCTTCGAGCGCGCCGCCGTAGCCCGCCGCCGTCTCCGCCACGAGGTGTTTGAGCGTGGGCGCGTCGGCGCACATCGCGGGGAGGGTGAGCAGCAGCAGGTGGCTCTCCGGCGAGAGCTTGAGCAGCGTCGCGCAGAGCGCGGTCTCCGCCTGCGCGCGCCTCTCTTCGCCGAGCAACCTTTCGATCAACTCGTCTTGTTCCACAGGCGTAGCGGCGGCGGCGGCGGGCGCGGCCTCGCGCCAGGAGATGCCGCCCGCCGGGGCGACGACCTGCACGGCAGTGCGCAAGCCCGGCATGGCGCGAAAAGAGGTGCGCAGAATTTCGTGTCTCGCCACCAACTGCTCCAGCGTTTCCTTGAGGAGGTGCGGACGCAGCGCGCCCGTCAGCCGCACGACGCCCTGCGCGCGGAAGGCCGCGTGCTCCGCGCCGAAACGCCAGACGCGCTGTTGCTGAGTTGAAAGTCGAAAGCCGGTGATCTGTTCTTCCATGTCTGCTCCCCGACCGAACCTACTGCACCTCTTCGTAACTGAGCATGTCGCCCATCGACACCAACAGCCGACGCTCGCCCGTGAAGGGGTTGCGCGCGTGCGCCGCCAACATGTTATCGACCAGCATGGCGTCGCCCTTTTGCCAGAGGAAGCTGGTCTCCAGACTTTGGTAGACTTCCAGAATCTCCGCCATCACCGAATCGGGGATGGGCGTGCCGTCGCCGTAATAACACTGGCGCGGCAAGTCAGGCTCGTCGAACAGAGCCTCGACCGAGCGGCGCGTTTCGGCGTCGAGACATGAGACGTGCCAGTGCTGCGCCTGATTGAACCAGCTCGACTCGCCCGTGCGCGGGTGCTTGATCGTCGCCGGGCGCACCGCGCTGGTGCGCAGGCGGTCGCCGTCCTTCCACTGAAACTCGGTCGCCCAGGCGCGGCAGGTGGCTTCCACTTGCCGCCGGTCGGTGGTGCGGAAGACCTCGCTCCAATGCAGGCCGAGGCGGTCGCCGTAGTTGCGCACGTACCTGACGCCCTTCTCCATGAAGCGCGCCTTGAGTTCGGGCGCGAGTTGCGCGAAGACGCGGCGGCTGTCGGCGAGCGGGGTCGCGCCGCCGCTCGCGGCGGGTTGAAGACAGCCGAACATGATCTTCGTCGGCCACTCGCGGTTGAACGAGTTTTCGTTGTGCCAAAGAATCTGCTTTTCGGGCGGGTAGAAGACCGGCGTGTAGACCGCGCCGTTCAGAGACTTGCGCGTGTGCTCGCCGTTGTCGGTGTAGAGTTGCGAGCAGACCGCCTCGGCGAAGCCCGTGAACTTCTCAACCGTGTCCAGCCCGAAGCCGCGGAAGAGGATCGCGCCGTGCTTGTCGAGGCTGGCCGTGACAAACTCCCGGTTGGCCGCCGCCCAGCCCGCCAACTCCACCTCAGCCGACGCGGGGCTGACGACCAGCGGCAGGGTTTCGCCCGCGCCGAGGAAGCCTGTCCGCACGAGGCTCTCGCGCCGCACGCTGAGAGTCTTCGGCTTGACGCTCTTGAAGCGTGATGAGCGGCTCTCTTCACGCTGCCGCCGCGCCGCCTCCCGCCTCCGTTCGGCAAACGACTTGAGCGCATCCTGTAATTCGTCGAGCCGCGCGCGCGGGCGCGCCGCGACTTCGCCGAGGAGCATTTCGTAGAGTTCGGCGAGGGCGTTGATGGTCGTCGCCTCGAAGAGATCGGAGTTGTATTCGAAGTAGACTTCCAAGCCGCCGGTGCGCTCCGTGATGAGCAACGTCAGGTCGAGCCGCGCCACGCCGTTGTCGATCTTCGCCAGCGTGAGGTCGAGTTCGGGCAAACTGAGGGCTACCTCCGGGGCGTTTTGGAGCGTCAGCTTGAGTTGGAAAAGCGGCATGTGCCGGCGGCTGCGCTCAGGATTCAAAGCCTCTACGAGCAACTCGAAGGGCACGTCCTGATGTTCGTAAGCCCCAAGCGAGACTTCGCGGACGCGGCGCAACAACTCGCCGAACTCCGGGTTGCCCGCGAGCGACGTGCGAAGCACCAACTGATTGACGAAGAACCCGATCAGCCCTTCGGTCTCGGCGTGGCTGCGACCGGCGATGTCGGTGCCGACGACGAGGTCTTCACGATTCGTGTAGTAACGCAGCAGAACTTTGAACGCGCCGAGCAGCGTCATAAAGAGCGTGCTGTCCTCGGCCTGCGCCAGCGTCTTGAGTTGCCCGGAGAGTTCCGCGGAAAGCATCAGCCGGTGCGCCCCGCCACGGAACGTCATCTCCGCCGGCCGCTCTCTATCGGTCGGCAACTCCAACACGGGCGGCGCGCCCGTCAACCGCTCCCGCCAATAGCCCAACTGCCGCTCCAACGCCTCTCCCGTCAGCCACCCGCGCTGCCACGCCGCGAAGTCCGCGTACTGCACCGGCAGTTCGGCTAATGGCGACGCCTCGCCCCGCGCATACGCCGCGTAGAGTGCCGCCACTTCCCTCACCAGCACGCCCATCGACCAGCCGTCCGAGACGATGTGGTGCATCACCAACACGGCCACGTGCTCATCGGCGGAGAGACGCAGCAGGCGCGCACGCAGCAGCGGCCCTTGTCCGAGGTCGAAGGGCAGGCGCGCTTCCACAGACGCCACGCGGTGCGCTTCCGCTTCGCGCTCGGACTCGGCGAACGCGGAGAGGTCGGTGAGGGGGAGTTCGACCGGATAAGGGTCGTGGATGAGTTGGACGGGGCGACCGGCGGTGACGGAGAAGGTGGTGCGCAGCACTTCGTGGCGGCGCACCACTTCGGTCAGCGTGCGTTCTAAGGCTTCGACATCCAAGCGGCCGCGGATGCTTACGGAACCGGAGAGGTTGAAGAGTGCGCTTCCCGGCTCAAGCTGTTCTAAAAACCACAATCGCTGTTGCGCGAAGGAGAGCGCGAGCGCGCCGCCGCGCTCGATTCGCGTCAGAGGCGGCGCATCAGCCGTGCGTCCGCCTTTGCGCTCCCGCTCGATTGCCGCGGCCAGTCCCTCTACCGTCGGCTCCTCGAACATCGTGCGCAGTCCCACTTCGACGCCGAACTCAGCCCGCACCCGCGCCAGCAAACGCGCCGCCAGCAGCGAGTGGCCGCCCAACTCGAAGAAGTTCTCACGAAGCCCGACCT
>DASQNL010000625.1:0-1889 GCA_035644995.1 Pyrinomonadaceae bacterium
GACGGAGACCGCGCCCGTCGTATCGCCGCTTCTGGTAACGGTGATGGTCGCGCGCTCCGCGCTCTCGTTGAACTCGTAACTCGCCGCGCTAAACTGCACGCTGGCCGCCGTCGGCGTGGCGGTGGCGGTGGGCGTCGGGGTGGGCGTGGCCGTGCTTCCGCCGAGCGCGAAGATGTAGGCGGAGCCTTGCTCCTGCTGGCCCGCCACATCGTCGCCGTGCGCGCCCGCTATCGCGTAATCGCCGGAGACGCCGACGCTGACGCCGAAGAAGTCTGCCTGCGAGCCGTCGGCGGCGAACAATTTTTGCTGCTGCGTCCAACTCGAATTCGCGCGTTTGAAAATATAGGCCGCACCCTGATTGCTGTTCTTCCCGAACGCGCCGAGGATAACGGTATCGCCGCTGATGTCCACGGCCTTGCCCAACTGATCGCTGAAATCGAGGTCGCTCGACAGCAGTTGTTGTTGTTGCGTCCAGACGGAATTGGCGCGCACGTAGACGTAGGCCGTGCCTTTATTGCCGACCGCGCTGAAGCCGGCCGCGCCGACGACCAGCGTCTCGCCGTCAATGCCGACCGCGACGCCGAACCCGTCGCCGTTTTCGCCGCCGGTCGCCTTGAAGAGTCGCTGTTGCTCAGTCCAGGTCGCGCCCGTGCGCGCGTAGACGTAAGCCGCGCCCTGATTCTGGGTCGTGCCGATGGTCTCCAGCGAACAGCCGACGATGACCGTGTTGCCGGAGACGGCCACGTCAACGCCGAAGTTGCTCCCGGCCTTGTCGCTGTGCGCGGTGAACTTGGCCTGTTCGCTCCACGTCGCGCCCGTGCGCGTGAAGACGTAGGCCGAGCCTCGATTGTCGTGCGTGGCGAGGATGTCGTCGCCCACCGCGGCGACGACCGCCGTGTCGCCGGAGATGTCAACCGCATAGCCGAAGCTATCGGAAGCCGCGCCGTCCGAAGCGGTGAGTTTCTGCTGCAACGTCCAGGCCGTGCCCGTGCGCGTGTAGACGTAGGCCGCGCCCTGCGAGGCGTTCGCCCCGACCTTGTGATCATACGCGCCGACGACGGCCGTGTTGCCTGAAATCGCCACGGAGAAACTGAAGTGGTCGTTGTATGCGCCGTCAGGCGGCACGAGCCGCGCCTGCTGCGTCCAGCTTGCGCCGGTGCGCGTGAAGATGTAGGCCGCGCCCGTTCTCGTGCCGTTGAAGGTGCCGTCGATGCTGTCGAAATCCGCGCTCATGATGGCCGTGTCGCCGTCTATGTCAACGCTGCGCCCGGAGAAACTCGACTGGCCGGTCTGCGCGCCGTTGATGCGGTTCGGATCGACGGCTTCGCGCGCGAAGACGTAGGCCGCGCCGCGCGCGCTCGCTTTGGAGGGCGCGCCCGCGATGATCGAACTGCCGTCGAAGGCGACGGCCTGGCCGAGCGCGTCGGCTCCCGCATCGCCGTGGACGAGTTTCTGCCGTCGCGTCCAGACCGCGCCGCTGCGGCCGAAGACGTAGACCGCGCCGTGGTTGGCGATGCCGGGCAAGTACTCGTGCGCGGGCGAGCCGATGGCGATGGTGTCGCCGGAGATGGCGACGCTGTTGCCGAAGAAATCGTTGCGCGGCGTGGTTTCTGCGCCGGTGAGTTTCTGTTGTTCAGTCCAGGTTGCGCCCGTGCGCGTGAACACGTAGGCCGAGCCGACTTCGCCTGAGGAGCCGACCACGTCGGCGCGCGCGCCGATGATGGCCGTCTCGCCGCTCACGCCGACCGAATAGCCGAAGGCGTCGCCGGATGCGCCGTCCGAAGCGAGGAGCTTTTGCTGCTGCGTCCAACTCGAACCGCTGCGCACATAGACGTAAGCCCATCCGCGCCCGCTCGCCGCCCCCGAACCCGCGCCGCCGACCGCGCCGA
>DASQNL010000626.1:0-7764 GCA_035644995.1 Pyrinomonadaceae bacterium
GAACAACTCGCACCGGCGGCCGGAGGGTTGCGCGCGTCGCGTGCGAAGAGGCGCGACGGCGTTTCACCTCTGCCCTTTGCGGCTCTGCGCCTGCACGGCCGTGATGGCGACGGCGTCGGCGATGTCTTCGGCCTTGCAGCCGCGCGAGAGGTCGTTGCAGGGCTTGTCGAGTCCTTGCAGGATGGGGCCGATGGCGGTTGCGCCCGCGAGCCGCTCGGTCAGTTTGTAGGCGATGTTGCCGGCCTGTAGGTCTGGGAAGATGAGCACGTTGGCGCGCCCGGCGACCGTCGACCCCGGCGCTTTCGCGTCGCCGACCGAAGGGATGAGCGCGGCGTCGGCCTGCAACTCGCCGTCAACGTCGAGTTCGGGCAGGCGCGCGCGCACCGTGCGCGTCGCCTCCACCACCTTGTCGATCAACTTGTGCTGCGCGCTTCCCTTCGTCGAGAACGAGAGCATCGCCACGCGCGGTTCGACTTCGAGCAGCGCGCGGCACGAATAGGCGGAAGCGATGGCGATCTCGGCGAGTTCCGCCGCCGAAGGCTCGATGACGACGCCGCAATCGGCATAGATCATTGCGCCGTTTGCGCCGAACCGCGCATCGGGGTGCGCCATCACGAAGAAACTGGAGACGAGCTTGAACCCCGCGCGCACGCCGACGCAGTGGAGCGCGGCGCGCACGGTGTGCGCCGTCGTGTTGGTGGCGCCCGCGACCGAACCGTCGGCCGCGCCCAGCCGCACCATGAGGTTGCCGTAGTAGAGCGGGTCTTTGACGGCGATGCGCGCCTCGTCCGGCATCATGCCTTTGGCCTTGCGCAGTTCGTGATAGAAGGCGGCCAGCTTGTTGAAGTCGGCGGCGCGCGTGTGGTCTATCACCTCGACCATGCCGCCGAGGTCAACCCCGGCTTCGCGCTGCGCGGCGCGCACGCGCTCCTCGTTGCCGAGCACGGTGATGTGCGCGAGGCGTTCGCGCGCGCAGATGGCGGCGGCGACGATGGTGCGCGGGTCTTCGCCCTCCGGCAACACGATGCGTTGCGGGTCGGCGGCGGCGCGTTCCCTAATGCGTTGGAGAATGGACATAAGGAATTGTCAGTTGTCAGTTGTCGGTAGTCAGTTGTTGTTGAGCGGCCGACAGTATAGTGCATCTTCGTTTCGGCTGATAACCGCCTGCGGACGACTTCGCCCGACAACTAACAACGGACAACGGACAACGGACAACGGACAACGGACAACTGACAACTCTTTATTGACTTCAATGTTACTTCTCGGAAACAACTCCCTCTTGTGATGAAGTGGCCGGTCGGCTAGACTTTGCTCACCCCGCAGAAGCGTATCCGCGTCTTTTCACCTCCCCGGCGAAGAAGTGTCGGTACGCTTCGTTTCATCTTTCGACCGTCAGACGCAAAAGGGAGAATCCGATGGAAAGCAAGTTCAAAATTCTGGGGCACGGGGCGCACCCGATCCTCATCGTCTTCCCGCTCGGCCTCTTGGCGACCGCCGCCATCTTCGACATCATCTACCTCTTGACGAACAACGGGCAGATCGCCAACGCCGCTTACTGGATGATCGCGGCGGGCGTCATCGGCGGCATCGTCGCGGCCGTTCCGGGGTTTGTGGATTGGTGGGCGATCCCGAAGGGCACGCGCGCCAAGCGCGTCGGGCTGGTTCACGGCGTCGGCAACGACGTGGTGCTTATTCTCTTCGGCCTCAGTTGGTGGCTGCGGCGCGACACGGCCAACCACGCGCCCGAAACCGTCGCCTTCATCCTCTCGATGCTCGGCGTGGGATTGTCGTTGTTTACGGGCTGGCTCGGCGGCGAACTCGTCGAACGGCTCGGCGTGGCCGTCCACGAAGGCGCGCACCTCGACGCGCCCAATACGCTCTCAGGCCGACCGGCGCGCGAGCGTGATTGATGGAGAAATGTCAGTTGTCCGTGGTCAGTTGTCAGTTGCATGTGGCTACCGCGCGAGTTGCTAAAGATCGTCTTGAACAACTGACCACGGACAACTGACCACGGACAACTGACCACTGACTACTGACAACTGACCACTGACTACGAACAAGGGAGAAGTATGTTGCGATCAGTGAGCGAGCAGGTCGTCGTTTTGACGGGCGCGTCGAGCGGCATCGGGCGGGCGACGGCGATTGAGTTCGGGCGGCGCGGCGCGTCGGTCGTGCTGGCCGCGCGAAACGAGGAGGCGTTGCGGACGGCGGCGCAGGCGGTAGAGGCGGCGGGCGGGCGCGCCCTCTCCGTCGTGACGGACGTGGCCGACGCGGCGCAAGTCTTCCGGCTCGCGGAAGAGGCCGCGCGCCACTTCGGGCGCATCGACACGTGGGTCAACAACGCGGCCGTGAGCGAATACGGCACGGTTGAAGAGATCAGCCTCGAAGAGATCGAGCGCATCGTCGCGGTGAACCTGCTCGGCACGATCTACGGCGTCAAGGCCGCGCTGCCGCACCTGCGGCGCGCCGGGGGCGGCGCGATCATCAACGTCGGCTCGGTGCTCTCGGAGCGCGCCGTGCCTTTACAGTCAACTTACTGCGCGACGAAACACGCCGTCAAAGGGTTCACCGAAGCCGTGCGTTTGGAACTCGAACGCGAGCGCGCCGGCGTTCACCTCACGCTCATCAAGCCCGCCGTCATCAACACGCCCTACTACAACCACGCGCGCACGCGCATGGCGGTCGAGCCGCGCGCGATGTTTCCCGTCTACGAGCCTATCCTCGTGGCGAAGGCGATCCTCCATGCCGCCGCGCATCCGGTGCGCGACATGGTGGTCGGCGACGGCGGCAAAGTCCTGACCGTCTTGCAGCGCATCAGCCCTTCGCTCCTAGACCGTCTCATGCTCGCGGGCGGCGCGGCCTTCAAACTCCAACAGCGAGACGAACCCGCGCGCCCCGGCGACAACCTGTTCACGCCGATGCCCGAAACGGGCGCGACGACGGGCGAGTACGGGCATCGTTCGACCACCTTCAGCCCCTTCACCAGCCATCTCGAACCCTACCCGAACCGCAAGCGTCTGCTGCTGGCCGCCGCCGCGCTCGGCGCGTTCGCCCTGCTGCGGCGAGTCGGCGCGCGGAAAGATTTCGGCGGCTCGCGGGCGCGGGTTGAAAAAGAGGCGCGCGCGCCCGAACGACGCGCGCGCCGGTCTTTACCTCCACGCCATTAACTCGCGGTCTCGGCCGATTGATCGATTAAATCTTCGGCGGCGTCGGCGAGCCGGGCGACGATGGCCGGGTCGGTGGATTTGAACGAGCGGAAGTTGCGTTCGTCGAGGACGGGCGTGTCGAAGCCGTCTTCGTCAACGGCGACGAGCGCGGCGTTGTATTTGTTGGAATGAGCGATGACGAACCACTCGCGCGCGAGGTTCGCGCCGGGCTTCAACTTGACGACGCCCATATTCGGATGGCGCGGCGGCTCCCAATCTGGCACGCCGAAGACGTAGACGCGCTCCGAGACATCCGAGATGCGCAGGAAACGATCCGTCACGTATTCCATCCGCGACAGCTTCTCGAAGCCCGCATAGACACGCCCCTCGCGGTGCGCGCGCAGCAGCAGCGCATTCTCGATCAACAGGCTCACGTATTCC
Organism: Pyrinomonadaceae bacterium; assembly: GCA_035644995.1. Lineage (GTDB taxonomy): Bacteria > Acidobacteriota > Blastocatellia > Pyrinomonadales > Pyrinomonadaceae > JAIVJZ01. The sequence goes on from DASQNL010000626.1 coordinate 3,588, forward strand.
AGACACGGAACTTTCGCGCGGAAGCTGAACGTCGGGCATTCGTCAAAAGTTTTTCGTGAGACGATTGAGACGTTGCCAAGCTCTCCGAGTCGGGAACCTCTCGCGGCCTGCAAGGCAAGCTCGAACATCGAAAACTCTTTCAAATTGTGACCATCCCCCCGGCTCGTCCGCACACGGCCAGCCCTCTTCTACTCCCGCCGCACTTCAACGCCGTTACGAATGTTTATTGAAAGTGTGAAGGGGCGAAGAATAGTAAGCGGCGAGCGGTGAGCCATGAGCAGTAAGCGGTGAGCAATGAGCAGTAAAAACAGTTTTCATACCGTTTGCTGCTCGCCGCTCAGTTTGCTTTCAGCGCGTCGAGCAGTTTGTCGTGGATGCCGCCGAAGCCGCCGTTGGACATGATGGCGACGGTGTCGCCCGCGCGGAGTTCGGGCGTGAGGCGGCGCACGATCTCGTCCGCGCCTTCGATAGCGTCGGCGGGCGTTCCGGCGGCCGCGACCTCGGCCGCCAACTCGTCCGTGTCGAGCAGCGCGCCGAACTGCGTCAGCGTGTCGGGGTTGAAGACCGAGGCGACGACGACGCGGTCTGCCTGCTTGAGCGCGGCCACGTAATCTTGCTGAAAGACGGCGAGGCGCGAAGAGGTCGAGCGCGGCTCGAAGACCGCGACGAGCCGCCCCGCACGGTACTTCTGGCGCAAGGCCAGCAAGGTTTCGCGCACGGCCGTCGGGTGGTGCGCGAAGTCGTCTATGACGGTCACGCCGCCCGTCGTGCCGCGCACCTGCATGCGCCGCCGCACGCTCTTGAACGTGGCGAGGGCTTCCGCGATGGCCGCCCGCTCGACGCCCCACGCATCAGCCGCGATGATCACGGCGAGGCAGTTGCGCACGTTGAAGTCGCCGATGAGCGTCGTTTGGAATTCGCCCCACTCGCGCCCCTCGCGGAAGACGCGGAAGCGCGTCAGTTCGCCCGACGGGTCGATGTCGCGCGCCTGCCAGCGCGCGTCAGCGCAAGTGCCGAAAGTTTCGAGTTGCGTGTAGAGCTTCGCGCCGAATTCGGCGACCACTTCGCGCACGTGCGCGCTGTCCCAACCGGCGATGAGCCGCCCCGTCGCGGGCACGAGATTCATCAAGCGGCGGAAGGCGAGCTTGACGTGCGCGAGGTCTTGATAGATGTCGGCGTGGTCGAATTCGATGTTGCCCACCACGGCGAGTTCCGGCAGGTAGTGCATGAACTTCGGCCCCTTGTCGAAGTAGGCCGTGTCGTACTCGGCGCCCTCGATGACGAAATAGTCGCTCTCCGAGACGCGAAAACTCGCGCCGAAATTCTGCACCACGCCGCCGACGAGGAACGAAGGGTTCAGGCCGCCCACTTCCAGCACCCACGCGGCGATGCTCGTCGTCGTCGTCTTCCCGTGCGTGCCCGCCACGACGAGCGCACGCCGCCCGCGAATAAACTCCTCCTTGACCACCTCGGCCTGCGAGCGGTAGAGCAGGCGGCGCGCGAGCGTCGCTTCCACTTCCGGGTTGCCGCGCGAGAGCGCGTTGCCGACGACGACGCAATCCGGCGCGTCGTCGAGATGCGCGGGCGCGTAGCCCTGCATCACCTCGATGCCGAGTTCGGCGAGCATCGTTGACATCGGCGGGTAGACGTTTTCGTCCGACCCCGTTACCTTGTGCCCGCGCGCCTGAAGCATCCCGGCGAGCGAGGCCATCGCCGTGCCGCAAATTCCGATCAAGTGATAGTGCATAGTTTGATAAATTGATTTCTTACAAAGTGTCAGGGTCTTGTTCTTCTTCAAGCAGCCAGGGTATTTCAGTCGTGAACTCGATTTGAACGAGCGCGCGGTCGGCAAAAGCCGCCGCCGCAAGGCTATTACCCGTCAGGAAATCAACGGAAAACTGCTCATTCAACTTCTCCGGCGCAACCGGCCGCTTCAAAATCCGGCCGATGAAATGAAACCACCCGCCGTACAGATGCAAGCCGGAGGCACTTCGAGTCATCTGATAAACTTCAACTTCTTTTCTGTAATCTATCCCAAGCCGGGCGAGTAAATCTAACAGCTCGGCTGGATAGACCTGCCGCCGCGCTTCGATAAAATTCAGGCAATAGCCGCACCCACATTCTTCCGCGCCGCCGGACGCGATGCTGTCACACGCCGTGCGCGTGGCCTCGACATCGCATTCGAATATCCATTCCCGAAAAGATATGTGCATAATCCGGGCGCGAGCAATAGCGATCAGCTTTTATCAAACCGTTACTTCATCCCTCGCAATCGGAAGCGTGAAAGAGAAAGTCGAGCCGCGCCCGACTTCGGATTCGACGTGGATCGTGCCGCCGTGGAGTTCGACGAGTTGGCGCGTGATGTAGAGGCCGAGGCCGGTGCCTTTCTCGCTGCGCGCGGCACGGTGGCGCGCCTGTTCGTACTTGTCGAAAAGCAGCGGCAGATCGTCGCGCGCGATGCCGACGCCCGTGTCGGCCACCGCGATGCGGAGATCGCCGTCCGCCTCAGCCGGTTCGACGCGCACCGAAACGCGCCCGCCCTTGGGCGTGAACTTCAAAGCGTTCGAGAGCAGGTTGACGATGATGCGCCGGAGCTTCGCGCGGTCGGCGCGCACCGGCGGCAAACCGGCGGGCGCGTTCTCCAGCGTGAGCGTCAAACTCTTTTCGCGCGCGAGTTGCATGAAGGGTTCGCAGACTTCATGGATGAGAACGGAGAGGTCTACGTCGGAGAGTTCGAGTTGGAGCGAGCCGGATTCGAGTTTGGCGGCGTCGAGCAGATCGTTGACGAGTTCGATCAAGTTCTGCGTGTTGCGCTCCACCATCTGCACCATGTTTTTCTGTTCGGGCGAGAGTTCGCCGAGGCGGCCGGAGGTGAAGAAACTGATGACGCCGCTGATCACCGTGAGGGGCGAGCGCAGGTCGTGCGTGGTCAGGGCGAGAAACTCTTCGCGCATCTCGGCCAGTTCGCGCAAACGCCGGTTAGCCTCGTTGAGTTCCGCGTTCGAGGCGGTGAGTTGCCCGTTGAGGCGTTCGAGTTCCTCGCGCTTCTCTTCGAGTTCGCCGAGGATGCGGACGAAGTCGCGGTTCTGCCGCGCCAGTTCCTCGACGGCCGATTCGCTCTCTTCGGCGTTGAAATTCTCGCGCAAGGCGGCGACGCGTTCTTTGATCCCGGCGGCCTCGGCGGGCGGCAGCCACTTGATGATCGTGACGCGCGTGCCCGCGCCCTCGCCCGCTTCGATCTCGAACTCGTCCATCAGGCGGCGCGTGCCCGTCAGCCCGACGCCCAACCCCGAAGGCGAGCTGTAGCGGCCGCGCATGATGGCGCGCAAATTCGCTTCGTCGATGCCGGGGCCGTCGTCGCGGGCGGTGATCTGCAAGCCCGCCGCGTTGCCGCCGCCCGTGCGGAAGGCGACGGCGAGCGTGATCGCGCCGCTTTGCGCGTACTCGTAGATGTTGCGCGTGAGTTCGGAGACGGCGGTCGTGATCTTGATCTGCGTGGTCGTGTCGAAACGCATCTCGCGCGCGAGCCGGCGCACGCGCTCGCGCACCTTCACGATGTCGGCCTCGCGCCGCACGTAGATGTCTCCGAGCCGGGTGGTTTCGATGCCGTCCATAAAAGTTTCGGGTGTCGGGTTTCAGGTTTCAAGTCAGAGGTTACGCGTTCCTCAAGTTGAAAGTTCAGGTTGGCGGTTTGAAGTTCTTAAACTTGAAACTTGAAATTTGAAACTTGAAACCTGAAACCTGAAACTTGAAACTTACCGGGCGACGAGCACGGTGGCGTCGTCCGTGTCGCGGCCGTAGTCGCGCATCATCACGCCCGCGAGCAGTTGCGGGCTGCGCTGCAACAGGCCGGGGTAATCGTTCATGTCCCACGACGCGCTCACGCCGTCCGACGCCAGCACGACGCTCGCGCCTTCCGCCCACGCATACGACCAGACGCGCACTTTATCCATCCGCGCGCCGAGCGTGCCGTTGTTCGAGATGGGGCGCGCCGGTTCGGGCGCATTGAAGACGCGCACTTCGATGTTGCCCACGCCCGCGTAGTGAAACAAGCCGCGCGCCGTGTCGATGATGCACGCGCCCATCACCGCGCCGCGCGTCGGGCGCAAGGCCGCGTGCGCGGCGCGAAAGATTTCTTCCAAGCCCTCGCCCTGCCATTCGGCGAGCGCCGCGAGCG
>DASQNL010000627.1:0-2168 GCA_035644995.1 Pyrinomonadaceae bacterium
CGGTGAAAGTGATGCGGACGCGGCCGTAATTCATCGGGCGCAGTTCGACGCGAAGCGTGCCGCCCGCGGGCATGGCCGCGAGCGAATTGCGCGCGAGATTCCAGAAGACCTGTCGCAAGCCCGCCGCATCGGCCGGCACGCGGACGGGGTCGCCGGGGAAGTCTTCTTCAATCTGATGGCCGTCGCGGGTTTCCGGGCTGTGGCGCAGCAGTGTGAAGGTTTCGTGCAGAGGTTCGCGCAAGTCCGTGTCGGCGAGCGAGACGGGGCGCGGGCGCGCGTAGGTGAGAAAGTCCGTGATGATGTGGTTGAGGCGGTCGGATTCGCGCAGGACGATCTCCATGAGTTCGGCCTGGCCGGGGTCGCCGTCCATCTCGGAGCGCAACACCTGTATGGAGCCGCGCATGGCCGCGAGCGGGTTGCGTATCTCGTGCGCGATGCCCGCCGCCACGCGCCCCACGGCCGCGAGCCTGTCTTGTCGCCGCGAAGTCTCTTCGAGCGCGCGCACCTGCGTCAAATCCTGAAAGGTGATGACGAGGCCGGTGCGCGCGCCCGTCTCACCGAAGAGGGGAAAGATGCTGTAGCCGAGACGCAGGCGCAGGCCGTCGGCGGTGAGACAGTCGGCCTCGTAACGCGGGCTGGCCGCGCCCGCTTCCGCCGCGCGCAGAGACTCTTCGACCTTCGGTGTGAGCGCGCCGAAGAGGATGGACACGTCTTTGCCGCGGAGGGCTTCGGCCGTGTAGCCCGTGATCTCTTCGGCGGCGGCGTTGAAGGTGTAGATGAGGCCGTCGAGGTCTGTGGTGACGAGGCCGGAGCGGATCGATTCGACGATGCGCTCGTGCAGCGCGCGGAGGTCTGCGAGCGCGTGTTTGGCTTCGATGAGTTGAACTTCGGAGTGCGCCTGGCGTTCGGCGAGGCGCGAGGCCAGCAGCCCGACGACGAAGAAGGCGATGTCGTGCAGCCCGACGTTCCCGATCACTTCCGGCACGGAGGCCGCGGACATATCGCCCCCACCCGCACGAAGCCATCCGAACGCGCCCGCGAACACCACGAACGTGTAGCAGGCGGCGCACCCGACGGACGTGATGAGCGCGCCGCGCACGCCGATGAAGATGCCCGCCGCCGAGATGATAACGATATAGAGCGCGACGTAGGGCGAATTCAGATCGCCGCGCATCGCCGTGAGCCACGTCACGAGCAGCACGTCGCAGAAAATCTGCGCCCCCGCCTGCCACTGCAACGACACGCGGGAGAAGCGCAGCAGCGTCGCCGCCAGCGCGGAATACAGCAGCACGACCAGCCCGAAAGTGACCGCGCCGCGGAACGAGTCGAGACCCGTTCCGCCTCTTCCGAGCGTGAGACTCAATCCGAAAAGCGCGAGCGTCAACACGAAACGACCGGCGATGAGCCACCACATTTTGCGCCGTAAAGATGCGCCCGCTTTCGCCTGTGCCTGCGCTTCACCCATCACCTTTCAAGCGTATCACAAAAACGAGGGGCGGCCGGAAAAACATAAACGTCGCGTCTCCGCGCTTTGAAATGCGGATGCCGGCTCGCGGCGGCTAAACGCTCTCGCCCGTGATTCGGATCGTGCGCGCGCCCACGGCTGCGCCGGATTCGCCGACATGGATTTGTGATGTCGAGAGGAGGAGCGGAGGGGCGCGGCGAGCGGGTGGATTCAACTGCGCGGCGGGAATTTTTGCGCACTGGCTAATGTTGCGATAGGGGCGACTTATGTTGCAATTACATCAAGTAGTTGCGCCTTGCACAATACTCTGCAACAAGATGCAACCATAATGTTTCTAAAAAATAACGCTTGACAGGCAATCATGGCGGAGTTTAAAGTGCCCGCACCCCTTAAGAAGTGTTCGATGTTGTTCTCACCAAAACCCCTGAATCTCATCAGCCGTGTTTGAGGTTCCCCGTGTCGAGAGCATTTTAGCTTAATCTTAATATCGTCATCACGCGCTGGTCGGCCGCACTCTAGTCACTCAGCAACCGGATTTAACTGTCAAACCTCGTCGTGGAACAAAACGTCAACAGAACCTTGGGGTAAATAATTGTCCCCGCCGTCACTTGCCGGTGACGACGGGGACAATTTTGCGTAAACAACTTCCGCCACATCACTGCGACCAAAGATGCTAACGCCAAGCAGCCCGCATCTTAGCGCA
>DASQNL010000628.1:0-3477 GCA_035644995.1 Pyrinomonadaceae bacterium
CGACCCTCAAAGGTCATAGGAGACTGACGAACCATCTGTTAGATATTCGCGCTGTACGCGTTCAACGATGCTTTGCTATAATTTACGCGTCGTGCAGGAGAACAGGTCGGGCGGTCGCCGCCGTGGCTCGCAAGGGCTTGACGGGGGAGGAAAGTCCGAACACTACAGGGCAGCGAGCCAGCTAACGGCTGGGCGCGCGGGTTACGGGGGCGGCTTTCAGTAGCCGCCGTTTAACCGGCGCGACGACAAGTGCAACAGAAAAAAGACCAGCCGGCGCGCGCGCTCCGAGAGGGGCGGGTGACGGGTGATGGGTGAAATGGTGCGGCCTTCGGGCTTAATGTAAGAGCGCACCGGCGCGCGTGGTAACATGCGCGGCCAGGCAAACTCCTCGCAGTGCAAGACCAAATAGGGAGGCGTCAAACAGGGCTGCCCGCCCGAAGCCGCGCCGGTTTCTTTCGAGAAGCCGCGCGCGCTACGACCTCCGGGTAGGTCGCTCGATCCAACCGGCGACGGTTGGGCTAGATGAATGGTCGCCGCTTCCGCTCCGTCAGGCGCGGGAGTACAAAATTCGGCTTACAGACCTGTTCTCAATCTGCACGGCCTTGCTTCAACTCACGCGAAGCAGGGTTTCACTAACACGGCTTTACGAACCCGACTTGAATCAGGAGCGTTAAAAGAGCATGGTGAACCGCAAGGGAGTTTTCATTGGAGCGTATGTTCCGAACGATCTGAAAGAAACTTTGCGCCGTCGTGCCGCCGCCGAGCACCGCACGCTCTCGCAGGAGATCACGCGCATCCTGACCGAGGCGGTACACGGCAAGACGCTCCCGCCCGGCGCGATTGATCGCCGCAGTCCCGCTTCATCGCAGCCGCGCCGCCGCGACACCGACCCGCCCGAACGCCGACGCCGCGACGACGTGCCCTTCAAAGGCAGCGCGCCGGGCGACGGCAGCGGCACGACGGCCGGCGATTAATTCACCCTTCATCGCTGACGCCTATTTCCGCCATTGCGCTTCGAGCTTCGCTGCCGGGGCGCGTCGCCTTTCGTCGTGTGTTCTGATAAACTCCCGCCCTGTTTCGACCGTTTCAAATCCCGTTTCTCTAAACACGCTTCGCTGTGAACACGCACAAGATTCTTTACGCGCTCGCCGGACTCGTCGCGGGTTGCGTCATCGGATTTTTCTTCGCCAGTTCGGTGGATCGTAAAGAGTTGGATGAGTTGCGCGGGGAACTGGCGCGCGCGCGCAGCGGCGCGGCCGGGCAACAGGCGGGCGCGCCGCCGCGCGCGGCCGCGAACGAACCAGCTCCGGCCATGCCGACCGACGAAGAGATGCGCGACCTCATCGCCAAGGCCGACGCCAGCCGGCAAGACATCGAGTATCAACGCAAGGTGGGACAGGGCGTTTACATGTACGCCCTCGGCGCGGGCAAGCCCGCTCTCCTCCCCGAAGCCGCGCGCTTATTGAAACGCGCGCACGAAGCCGACCCCGAAAACTACGAAACCACTGTGCTCCTCGGCAACTCGCTTTTCGCGCTCGGACAAGCCGCCGACGCCTCGAAATATAGTGAGGCACGCGTCTATTACAACAAGGCGCTCGCGGCGAAGCCGGAGGACACGAACGTCCACACGCTGCTCGGCATGACCTATTACTTCGGTCAGCCTTCCGACCCGGAGCGCGCCATCAAGGAATATCGCAAGTCGCTCGCCGCCGAGCCGCGACACGAGATGGCCTTGCAAAGTTTGGCGTCCGCGCTCATCGCGACGGGCGCGATTGACGAAGCGCAGAAGCGCATCGAGGAACTGCACACGGTCAACGCCGCGAACCCCGCGCTCTCGAATCTGCGCGCCCAACTCGCGCAGGCCAAAAATGCCGCGAAGGAGAATAATTGAAGTACCTGATCGTCGCCCTCATCCTCGGCGCGTTCTTGACCATCGTCTATTTACGCCTGCGCCCTTACATCGGCTTCGCGCGGCGGGTGCTCGGCGTCGTCCGCGAAGCGCGCGGCATGAGCGCGGGACAAGGGATGCCGGAGGGCGCGGCGCAGCCGAAGAAGAAGGGCGGCGAGCGGCTGGTGCGTTGCGCCTCCTGCGGCACCTGGCTGCCCGCCGCGCGCGCCCTGACGCTGCGCTCAACCTCCTCCAACTTCTGCTCGCACGCCTGTATGGAACGCTCCGCCGGAGAGTCGAGCGCACGACGCGCGGCGGGCGGCGAACACTGAAAGGTATGACTCGATAGACAGGGCGCAGAGACGAACCTGGGCAAGCTCTAACCTATGGGGATTTGAGATTTCAAATATTAAATTTGAGATTTCAAATGTGAGAGTCTGAGATTTCAAATGTGAGAGTCTGAGATATTGAATGTGAGCGCGCGCGGATGTGCTTCCCGGAGGCGATTTCCGTGGTTTGGCGTTGGAGTTTTCAGTCCCCGGTAAAACGCTCTCGCTCAAGTTGCCCGGGGCGCGACTTCTTCGGGTAGGGCGTTGCCCGCTTCGTGAATCGCTTTGTCGGTGTCGGTGATTGACAGGATGATGAGGCCGACGACGAAGAAGACGATCAGGGAGAGGATCGCCTGCCGGTAAGAGTTCGTCGCGCCGACGACCGCGCCGAAGACGAGCGGCCCCAGCCAAGACGTGCCGCGCTCCGAGATTTCGTAGAGGCCGAAGAACGACGCCTCGCGCCCCGCCGGTATCATGCGCGAGAAGAGAGAGCGCGAGAGCGCCTGCGAACCGCCGAGCACAATCGCGATCATCGTCGCCATCGCCCACGCCTGCCCCGTCGTCTGTAAAAATCCGTAACCGTAGATCACGATGCCCGCCCAGATGACGAGCGACAACATGATCGCGCGCTTCGTGCCGACCGCGTGCGCGATGCGCTCGAACAACAGCGCGCCGCCCACGGCGAGAAACTGCACGAGCAGGAAAATCCCGATCAGAAACGACTCGCTCCCCTCCAACCCGCGCGAGACGAACAACTCCTGCGCGAGAAAGACCCCGGCCATGCTGATCACGGTCTGAATGCCGTCGTTATAGAACAGGTAGCCGACGAGGTAACGGAGCGTTTGGCGCAAGCGCGCGAGTTCGCGGAAGGTTGCGCCGAGTTGGCTGAAGCCGATGTTGAAGTACGTTTTGCCCGCGGGCAGGGAACGCTCGGCCGCGCGCGACTTCAGGCGGGCGAATGCGATCAGCGAGAAGCCGCCCCACCAGAGTCCGGCCGAGAGCAGCGAGAGGCGAACGGCCATGCCCGTCGAGATGCCGAGCGCGGGCGCGGCCTGCACAAGCAAGAGGTTGAGCGCGAGCAGCAGACCGCCGCCGAGATAGCCGAGCGCGAAGCCCCGGCTCGAAACTTTATCCCGCACATCCTCCGTCGTAATTTCGGGCAGGAACGCATTGTAGAAGACGAGCGCGGCTCCGAAGCTCAGGTTGGCGACGATAAAGAGCACGCCGCCCGCGACGTAGAGGCTGCCCGTCACGACGAAC
>DASQNL010000629.1:0-8663 GCA_035644995.1 Pyrinomonadaceae bacterium
CCGCGCCCGCGCGCCCGGCCTACCTCGACGCATTCTCCGTCGGCTCTGCTTCGGAGTTGAGACGACGGAGAACGGTGCGTTATAGTGTGAAGGAAATTTTTGGAGGCTTAGGCTAATTGGTAAGTCAGCAGTCTTGAAAACTGCCGCGCGAAAGCGCTTGGGGGTTCGAGTCCCTCAGCCTCCGTCAAGTTTTACGAGTTTCACGTTCGAGCCGCCCCCGCTTGCCAGAGAGTTCGGGCGGCTTTTTCATGTGAGGTTTGGCGGAGACGGCGGCGGCGCGATAAATCGGCGTCCGGAAGGCAAGCGGGGAGGGTTGAAGATGATGTTCGCGTTGATGTGCGAGACCATAGCGGGGCGGGCGGCGCAAGCGGCGACGGCCGGGCAGACGCTTCTGTTCAATCTCTGGTTGTGGCAGGCGCAAGCAACGCCGACGCCCGACCCGCTGGCGACCGCGCAAACCACGCCGACGCCGGCTATGGCTGTCGCGCCACTACCGCCGGAAGGCAACGTCAACTGGATGATCCGTTTCTGGAACAACTACCTCAACCAGAAACTTGAGATCGGCGACACGCTCAAAATCTCCATCGCGTCGTTGCTGCTGGGCGTGTTCATCCTGCTCGCCGCGTGGCTCATTTCGCGCACGTTGCGCAAGCTGCTGGAAGGCCGGCTGGCGGCGCGCACGCATCTCGATCCGGGCTTACAGTTCACGCTGCTCCGGCTCACCCACTACGTCATCGTCACGGTCGGCATCATCCTCGCCGCGAGCGTCGGGCTGAACGCGAACTTCACTTCGGTGGCCGTCATCTTCACCGCGCTCTCGGTCGGCATCGGCTTCGGCTTGCAGTTCATCGCGGGCGACATCGCCTCCGGCTTCATCCTGCTTTTCGAGCGTCCGGCGCGCATCGGCGACTGGGTCACGATCACGGGGCCGGACAGCCAGCTCACGGAGGGGCGCGTGCAGTCGATCAATTTGCGCACGACCTCCGTCCTCACGAACGACCGCATCACGGTCATCGTCCCGAACTCGAAACTCGTCAACGACAATCTCGTCAACTGGTCTTACGCCGACCGCCGCTCGCGCATCAGCGTGCCGGTAGGAGTCTCTTACAACTCGGACGTTGATCTCGTCACCGACACGCTCCTGCGCGCGTCCGAAAACATCACGCACGTGCTGCCCGACCCGAAGCCGAGCGTGCAGTTTTTGGGTTTCGGCGACTCGTCGCTCGACTTCCGCCTGCTCGTCTGGACGGACAGGCCGCGCCGCCACCCGCAGATCAAAAGCGACATCAACTATCGCATCTGGCGTCTTTTCCGGGAGGCCAACATCGAAATCCCCTTCCCGCAACGCGACCTCAACCTGCGCGCCGCGGACTTGCGCCTCAATGCTCCCGACGGCCGACATCTCACCCTCACCGATGCGGGCGAAACCGACGACGAGCGCGAGGAGAACCTCACGCGTGGGTGAGGCACGGAGCAAGGGAAAAGGGAAAGGAATTAAAGCCACGATTAGCGCGCGCCCGTTCCGGTTTATTCATACCGGCGAGACGACGGAGTTGTTGAGTTGAGCGATGAGACACGAGTTGTGGAAGGACATAGGGGGCGAAGAGTACGCGGAGTTAACTTTCTGTCTCGCCGGGTCGCACGGCGACGATGCTCGGAGAACGCTTAGTCCGCAGGCAAGACTAATCTGGACGGTGGATGCGGAAAGCCACTATGAGGCCATGACAGCCTATTACAAGTTCATGGGATGGGGCGAGTATACGACCGATCAACTGTGGGACATGCAGCCGTACCCTAAAGAGTGGTCGGAGGACTAAGTAGCAACCAATTTCTTACGACGCCACTCCCTCGCCGGATTCCTTTTCACTTTTTTCTTACTTCTGCTAGGCTGTCGTTTGAGCCGATGAATGAGCGACCACTCATCAAAACGTCCAATTTAGCGAAACGGAGTTGAGTTCCCCCGAATGCGTTCCGCACGTTCCGTGAATCCGCCGTCGTCGTCGCCGCGCGCGAGCGTCCCCGACAAGCGCGAAGCCATCCTGCGCGCCGCGACGAAAGTCTTCGCCGAAAACGGCTACTTCAACTCGAAGGTGGCCGACGTGGCGCGCGGCGCGGGCGTCGCCGACGGCACGGTCTATCTCTACTTCAAAAGCAAAGAGGAAATTCTGCGCTCCATCTTCGAGCGCGGCGTGAATGATGCCGTCGCGGCGGCGCGCGCCGAGACGGCCGCGCTCGACGACCCGCGCGAGAAGTTGCGGCGCATCGCGCGCCTCCATCTGGAACGACTCGGCGCGGATCGCGATCTGGCCGTCGTCTTTCAAGTCGAACTGCGCGGCTCGACGAAGTTCATGGAAGAGTTTTCCGCCGCCGGTCTGGCCGAATACCTGCGCCTCATCCGCGAAACGCTCGAAGAGGGGCAGCGCGCCGGTCTGTTTCGCGCGGAATTGAACGCGAAGGTCGTCGCTAAAATTCTCTTCGGCGCGCTCGACGAGATGGCGACCAACTGGATTCTCTCGCCGCGCGCCTACAAACTCGCGCCGCTGGCCGATCAGGTGCTCGACATTTTTCTCAACGGAGTGAGCAGCAGCAAATGACCCCCGATTCGACGCGACCCATCGCAGCAGACATAACGGAGAGCGAAACGGCACGCGCCGACGCGCCCGGCGCAAACGCCTCGTCTCTCGCAGCCTCGACCCCGGCCGAAGAAACCTCCGCCTCGTCCGGCGAGCCGGAGTTCGTTCCGCTGCCTCCGCCGCCGCGCGTGCCGCTCTCGCCGGATGAACCGGCAACGCTCGCCGAAGTTTTCACGCGCGCCGTCGGCCGCCATCCGAAACCGGACGCGCTCAACTACAAGCGCGAGGGCGTGTGGCGCGCGATCTCTTCCGCCGAGTTGATCGAGCGCGCGCATCTCATCGCCCACGGGCTTCACGCGCTCGGCCTCCGGCGCGGCGACCGCGCCGCCATCCTCTCCGAGAGTTCGCCCGAATGGACTCTGACCGATGCGGGCTGCCAGTTCGCGGGCGTCGTGGACGTGCCCATCTACCCGACGCAAGCCCCGCCGCAAGTGCGCTACATCCTCGACGATTCGGGGGCGCGCGTCATCTTCGTGCGCAACCGCGCCTCGTTCGAGCGCATCTTCGAGGCCGTTGACGGCTGCGACAAACTCGAACATCTCGTCTTCTTCGAGCCGGAAGGCGCAGCGGACGTGGGCGCGACGACGCTCGACGAACTCTGCGAACGCGGGCGCGCGCACCGGCGAGAGCGGCCGGACTCGCTCGATGAAATCGCCCGCTCCGTCTCCGCCGCAGACCTCGCCACCATCATCTACACTTCGGGCACGACGGGCGAACCGAAGGGCGTCATGCTGACGCACGCGAATCTCGTCACAAACCTGATCGACAGTTCCGGCCACCTCGCCTTCAGCGAGACGGACGTTGCGCTCTCCGTGCTGCCGCTCTCGCACGTCTTCGAGCGGCTCGGCATGTACATGTATATCCACCACGGCATGAGCGTCTTTTACGCGGAGTCGGTGGAGAAGATCGGCGACAACATGCGCGAGGTGCGCCCGACGGTGATGCTCTGCGTGCCGCGCCTGTTTGAAAAAATTTACGCACGCATTCAGGAGAAGGCCGCCGCCGGGGGAAAACTCAAAGCGAAGATGCTCGCGTGGGCGGTCGGCGTCGGCAAACTCTGGGCGCAATACAAGGTTGCGCGCAAGCCCGTGCCGCCGCTCCTCCAATTGAAGCACGACCTCGCGCTGCGCCTCGTCTTCTCGAAGTGGCGCGAGGGCGTGGGCGGGCGGATGCGCCTGTTCGTGTCGGGCGGCGCGGCGTTGCCGGATGAGATCGGCTACATCTTCCTCGGCGCGGGGCTGCCCATCGTGCAGGGCTACGGGTTGACGGAGACTTCGCCCGTCATCGCGGCGGGCACGCTGGAAGACAACCGCATCGGCACGGTGGGGCGTCCGGTCAAAAACGTCGAGGTACGCATCGCCGCCGACGGCGAGATCGAGACGCGCGGCCCGAACGTCATGCGCGGCTACTATCGGAAGCCCGCCGAGACGCGCGCCGTCTTCACCGATGACGGGTGGTTCAAAACGGGAGACATCGGCCTGCTCGACGCCGACGGCTTCTTGAAGATCACGGATCGCAAGAAGGAGTTGTTCAAAACTTCGGGCGGCAAATACATCGCGCCGTCGGCCGTCGAGGCGCGCATCAAGGGGTCGCGCTTCGTCAATCAGGTGGTGCTCGTGGGCCACGGGCGCAAGTACCCGGCCGCGCTCATCGTGCCCGAATGGGAACAACTGCGCGCCTACACGCAGCACAAAGGCATCCGCGACGCCGGGACAACCCCGGCGGAACTGTGCCGCAACGCGCGCATCCTCGATCTCATGCAGCGACAGGTGGACGCTCTCTGCGCCGACCTCTCCAAGTATGAACGCGTCAAACGCATCGCGCTCCTCGAACACGAACTCTCCATCGAGGGCGGCGAACTCACGCCCACGCTCAAGGTCAAACGCCGCGTCGTGGACGAAAAATACCGCGACGTGATCGAACGCCTCTACGAGGAAAATTAAAACCTGAAACCTGCGCGCAAGGCGGATCGTTAGAGAACTTTCCGTTCGGAGCGGCGGTGACCGCCATGCGCCGCGGAAAACGGATCACGCGAGAGCGGGCGCAGAGGAAAGAACAATGAAACAGGATCGGTGAACGACGAATCACGAACGGCGGCTCGCTTTGTGCGCCGCGTGATTCATCATCCGCCGTTCTCGCGTTCATCTTTTCCTCTGCGCCCGCTCTGCGTCTGGAGCGGCGCGCGCGCGCGTGTTGTGACGGTTAATTTTTAGCGAAGACCGATTGCCATGAGTGTCAAAGAAATCATCGCCCTGCTGCGCGAGGCCGTGCTCGGCTCGCGGCAAGACTTCACCGAGGGCAGCATCGGGCGCGCCATCGCGCTCCTGTCCGTGCCGATGATTTTGGAGATGATGATGGAGTCGCTGTTCGGCATCGTCAACGTCTTCTACGTGGCGCGGCTCGGCGCGGACGCCATCGCCACCGTCGGCCTCACCGAGTCGATGCTGACCATCGTCTTCGGCATCGCCATCGGGTTGAGCATGGCGACGACGGCGACCGTGGCGCGGCGCACCGGCGAGCGCGACCCGGAAGGCGCGGCGGTGGCCGCCGTGCAGTCGATCATCATCGGCATCATCACTTCGCTGCCGCTGGCCGTGGCCGGGCTGGCGTTCGCGCCCACGCTCCTGCGGCTGATGGGCGCGGAGGCCGGGGTGATCGAGATCGGCTCCACTTACGCCGCGATCATTCTCGGCGGCAACGTCTGCATCCTGCTGCTGTTTCTCATCAACGCGATCTTTCGCGGCGCGGGCGATGCGGCGACGGCGATGCGCGCGCTGTGGCTCGCCAACATCGTCAACATCATTCTCGACCCCTGCTTCATCTTCGGCCTCGGCCCTTTCCCCGAACTCGGCGTGACCGGCTCGGCCATCGCCACGACCATCGGGCGCGGCGCGGGCGTCGTCTTCCAATTCTGGGTGCTGCTCTCAGGGCGCAGCCGCATCGAGGTCGGGCGCAAACACCTGCGGCTCGACCTCCCGGTGCTGCTCAAACTGCTGCGCATCTCCGTGGGCGGGATGTTTCAATTTCTGGTGGCGACGGCGAGTTGGTTGGGGTTGACGCGCATCGTCGCCATCTTCGGCAGCGAGGCGTTGGCGGGCTACACGCTCTCGCTCAGGATTCTCATCTTCGCGATGCTCCCTTCGTGGGGCATGTCGAACGCGGCGGCCACGCTCGTGGGGCAAAATCTCGGCGCGCGGAAACCGGAGCGCGCCGCGCGTTCCGTGATGTTCGCGGGTTTGAGCAACGTGGTCTTTCTCGCCGTGGTGGCGCTCATCTTCGTCGTCTTCACCGAGCGCATCATCGGCATCTTCACGACGGACGCGAGCGTCATCGCTTACGGCGTCACGTCGCTGCGCATCATCAGCTACGGCTTCATCTTCTACGGCTACGGGATGGTGATGGTGCAAGCCTTGAACGGCGCGGGCGACACCTTTACGCCGACCGTCATCAACCTCTTCTGCTACTGGCTCTTTCAAATTCCGCTCGCCTACCTGCTCGCCATCTATTTCGACCTCGGCGCGAGCGGGGTGTTTATGGCGATCCCCATCGCCGAAACGCTCTTAACCGTCCTCGCGGTCATCTACTTCCGTCGCGGCCGTTGGAAAGAGATGAAAGTGTGAGGCGGCGTTGGTCAGTTGTCCGTGGTCAGTTGTCAGTTGCATGTGGCTCTCACACGAGTTGCTAAAGACGGTCTTGAACAACTGACCACGGACAACTGACCACGGACAACTGACTACTGACCACTGCCGCCTTTCACTTCATCGTTTCTTCCGCCCAGTCTCTCAGCACGCGGCTCAATTCGTCGAGTTGATGATCGAAAAAGTGTCCGGCGGCGGGGATGATTTCGACGCGGGCGTGCGCCTCGGCGGGGAGTTCGGCGGCGAGGGCTTGGAGACGGGCGGCGTCGCCGAACTCGTCGCGCTCGCCGTGGATGAAGAGGATGGGCTGGCGGCAATTTTTGAGGAACGAGAAATCGTACATGTTGATGGGCGTGCCGATGCCGACGAGGGCGCGGACGCGTGCGTCGCCGACGCCCGTCTCCAATCCGACGCGTGCGCCGAAGGAGAAGCCCGCGAGGAGGAGCGGCGCGTCCGGGTAGCGCGCGACGAGGTAGTCGAGCGCGAGGCGCGCGTCTTCGGCTTCGCCGCGCGCGTGGTCGTGCGTGCCGGTCGTCTGGCCGACGCCGCGAAAGTTCTTGCGTAGTGTGACGAGTCCCGCGTCGTTGAGAGCGCGAGCGGCGCGGAAGACTACTTTGTTGTGCATCGTGCCGCCGTGCAGCGGGTGCGGGTGCAGCACGAGCGCGACGCCGCGGCGGGCGACGCCCGCGCCCGGCTCCTTCAAGATCGCTTCGAGTTTGCCGTGCGGGACGGTGATGAACAGGTTTCCGGCCGGATACAAAGTTGATTTCACCTCGATGGAATTTTTTGACGGGGAGAGACTAGCAGAGGCGACACCGGCGGGAAAAGCGGAGGGGTCGCCCGCGCCCGCGAGCTTTTCCCCCGCCGACACTACGCGCGCAAACCCAAGACGGCACGCGTTCGACCCGTTCGTCGCGCCGCAAAAGTTTCGGCCGCCGCGTTGCGCATGCGCGCCGCCGCCGCGCGCCGCTATACGTCTTGACTTGATTTGCCGGAGAGTTTAGCTTTTGTAGTGTGCAAGGCGTCTTCCCGTCTATCCCGGTTCTCGTGATGTCTTCTTCAATTTCAACCTTGAAATAATCCTCGCGAAGTCGTTCGCGCGAAACGCGCCGCCGCCGTCATCAATGTCCCAGAGGTGTAAAGTATGATCCGCGTCCTCCGCTACTCGTCCCTGCTCAACTACAGCGTCGGCCTGGTGGTCGCGTGCGCGGCGTTGCTGCTCTGGCCGGGACTCGCCCGCAACCTCTTCGCCGTCGGCAACGGCGCGGACACGTTTATGACTCACGAGCACTGCTACCTCGGCATCACGCCGCTCGTCCGGATGCACTTCATCTCCGACCTCGCCATCGGTTTCTCTTACGTCGCCATCTCGCTCACGCTCACCTATCTCGTCTATCGCGCGCGCCGCGACATCCCTTTCCATTGGGTCTTCCTCGCCTTCGGCCTCTTCATCGTCGCCTGCGGCGGCACGCACTTCATGGAAAGCTGGACAACTTTCAACTCGCCCGTCTACTGGTTGGCGGGCTACCTCAAACTGATCACGGCGGTCGCCTCGGTTGCCACCGCGCTCGTCCTCCCGCCGCTCATCCCGCGCACGCTCGCGCTCGTTCAGGCGGCCAAGCTCTCCGATGCGCGCCGCGATGAACTCGAACAGGCCAACCGCGAACTCGAAACGCTCTATCTCAAGATCAAAGAACTCGTCGGGACGCAGCCCGAACCCGACGCCCGGCGCGACGACCCGACCCCGGCGGCGGGCGAAGACGACCTCCCGCGCCAGCACGAGATGCAGGCCACGCTCACCGCGCTGCGCCAGAGCAACCAGACGCTCGAAGCCATCATTCACGCTTCGCCGCTCGGCATCGTCGCGCTCGACCCCGAAGGCATCGTCAAGATGTGGAATCAATCGGCCGAACGCATTTACGGCTGGAAGGCGGCGGAAGTGTTGGGGCGCATGCTGCCCACCGTGCCGCCCGACAAGCTCGAAGAGGTGCGGCGCAACCACCGGCAGGCCGTCGGGGGCTTGGACTTCAAAGCCTACGAGACCGTGCGTCTCAGGAAGGACGGTGCCGAGATCAACGTGAGCATCTCGACCGCGCCCCTGCGCGACGCCGAAGGACATCTGAACGGCGTCCTCGCGCTGGTCGAAGACATCACGGAGCGCGTGCGCGCCGAAGGCGAGAAGGCGCGTTTGGCGGCGGCGGCCGAAGCCCAGCGGCAGCGGCTCGACTCGATCATCACGAGCGTGCCGGGCGTGGTGTGGGAAGCATGGGGCGAGCCGGACGAGTCGAACCAGCGCATCAACTTCGTCAGCGATTACGTGGAGACGATGCTCGGCTACACGGTCGAGGAATGGCTCGCCACGCCTAATTTCTGGCTCTCCATCGTTCACGAG
>DASQNL010000630.1:0-4386 GCA_035644995.1 Pyrinomonadaceae bacterium
CGCGCTTCCGCGTCGTGCTACCATCCCTCCCGCTCACGGCCTCTCAGTCCCGCTCGGCCGAGCAGTCTGCGCTTGCGAAGACAGCCGCGAAGACGGGCGCGGCCAATTGAGCGCGTCCCCTTGAGCCTCCAAGAGTTACACAAACATAGCGTTCGTAGCTAAAACTGTCCGGCGTGCGCCCACGAAGCGTGTCCCCAACGAAGGACGGACTTTAATTCTCTCGCACAGGCACACGTCCAATGAGCGAACCCACGCCGGAACTCACGCCGGAACTCACCCCGGACAAAGCGACCGTGCTCGTCGTTGACGACGATCAGGTGTTGCGGCGTCAACTCTTCTGGGCGCTCGACTCGGAACACCACGTCCTCGAAGCCGACTCGCGCGCCGCGGCCATCACGCAGTTGCACAGCGGGCGCGTTCAGGTCGTGCTCTGCGACCTGCACCTGCCGCCCGACCTCGACGGCATCAGCGAGGGTCTCGCCGTCATCGAAGCGGCGCGCGCCGCGCGTCCGAGCATCCCGGTCATCGTCATCACCGGCAGCAACTCGCGGCAGACCGCCCTCGAAGCCATCCGCTGCGGCGCGTATGGCTTCTTCGAGAAACCCTTCAACGAAGCCGAAGTCACGCACATCGTCCGGCAGGCGGCGCGCGTGCGCCACCTCGAAGAAGAGAACTTGAAACTGCGCGCCTCGCTCGATGCCTGTCGCGGTTTCCGCCGCCTGCTCGGCAGTTCGCCCGCGCTCGAACGCATCTTGAAACAGGCGCGCGCCGTTGCCTCGACGAGCGCGACCGTGCTGCTGGCGGGCGAGAACGGCACGGGCAAGGAGATTCTCGCGCGCGCCATCCACGAAGAAAGCCCGCGCGCCGCGCGTCCTTTCATCGCCGTCAGTTGCGCGGCTCTGCCCGAAGAATTGATCGAGTCGGAACTGTTCGGCCACGAGCGCGGCGCGTTCACCGGCGCGACGCAGGCCAAGATGGGACGCTTCGAGTTGGCCGACGGCGGCACGTTGTTTCTCGACGAGATCGGCGAACTGACGCAGGCCGTGCAGGTGAAGCTCCTGCGCGTCTTGCAGGATCACGCCTTCGAGCGTCTCGGCAGCATGAAAACCATGAGCGTGGACATCCGCCTCATCGCCGCCAGCAACCGCGACCTCGAACAGGAGGTCGAAGAGGGACGCTTCCGCCGCGACCTCTTCTATCGCCTCAACGTCGTGCCGTTGCAACTGCCCGCCCTGCGCGAACGGCGCGAAGACCTTCCCATCCTCGCCGCCCACTTCGCCACCAAGGCCGCCGACAAACACGGTCGGCCGCCCGTCGCCCTCGACCCCGCCCTGCTCGAAGCCTTGCAGGAGTACGATTGGCCGGGCAACGTCCGCGAACTCGAAAATCTGATGGAGCGGCTCGTCGTCTTAACCGCCGGCTCGCGGCTCGGCACGGAATTTCTCCCGGAAAAGATGCTGCACATCCGCCGCGCCGCCGCGCCCGACAACGGCCGCGACGACGACGAAGCCACCCTCGAAGGCGCGATGCTCGCCCTCAAACGCCGCCTCCTGATCAATGCCATGCATGCCGAAGGCGGCAATAAAGCCGCCGCCGCCAAACGCCTCGGCATCAGTCGCTCCTACTTCCATCGCCTCATCGTCGAACTGAACATCACTACATAAAGGGATGAGGGATAAGGGATGAATAAAGAAAGCACTCAATCGCTTGAATGCTTTTCTTATTCATCCCTCATCCCTCATCCCTCATCCCTTCTTTAGTCCTCTCCTGTCTACACCCGGCAGCCCGCCTGTCTACTCCAGTTCACACCTGCGACCCGCCAGTCGTCAGCCGCCCGGTCGTAAGTTCGGCGCAGACGGCCGTTTTGCGTCGTTCGCGGTTCATGGCATGTGGTTTGCGATGTATGTCGGGCATCGGATGGGAAGCGAGTTGGAAAGTTTTAAGAGTCGCCGGCGGGCGCGCTCTCTTAAAGATTCGGGTGACGGAAAGGATCAGGACGTTGAAACCGAAACTTCTCATCGTTGACGACGAGACCGCCATCAGGCAGCAACTTTACTGGACGCTCTGCGACGAGTACGACGTGACGACGGCGAGCGATCTGCCCTCCGCCATGCGCCACGCGGACAACTTCGAGCCGGTGATTTCGATCCTCGATTTGCACATGCCCCCGGTACCCGATTCGCCCGAAGTCGGCCTGCGCATTCTCGACTATCTCAAAGAGCAGCGCCCGTCCTCGAAGGTGTACATCGTTAGTTCCGACGAGAGCATCGAGACGAAGAAGGCCTGTTTCCGGCAGGGCGCGGACGGTTTCCTGTCGAAGCCGCTCGATGTCGAACAGTTGCTCACGACCATGCGCCATTCGACGCTCGCCGCGCGGCTCGAAGCGGCCTGAAAATTTCTGAAACGAAACGAGCTTTAAACTCATAGATCGTTAGACGTTGAGTTTGTTGAAAGCGTTATTGAAAAAGCGGGTGGAGAAATCCGGCGGCGAACTCACTCCCGCCGAGATACGCGGGGCGCTGCTCCAACCGGGGCGCAAGAAGATTTCCGAACGCCCGGCGCGCCCGGCCATTGAAGCCCTCAACCGGATCATGTGCGACGCCATCGCAGCCTCACACCTGCTAGCGCGCCGCACAAAGCAAACACGGTCGTTGACATAATTCCATCCTCACACACGGGCGCGCGAGCGGCGTTCTTCCCCCAATCGCCGCTCGCGCGCCGGAGCACAGTTCTTTGAGAGATTTTACAAGTTCGGCTCTCGTTCCCTTCACGAGAGACCGTTGCGCTCCGCGCACATACGGTAACCCTTCTGCCGCGCCCGGAGCCGAAGCCCCCGCTTCCAAACTTGACTCATTCCCAGAGTCGCGGGGGCTTCATCTTTTTTAAGAGGTCGGAGGTCAGAAGCTAGAGGTCAGTCAAAACAGCTTTTGTTTTACTGACCTCTAGCTTCTGACCTCCGACCTCTATTTTTTACCGGCCTCTAACCTCTGACCTCCGACCTCTTCCGTTGTATAATGGTCACACGACAACGCATGCGTTTACAGCCCCCGTGCGGGTCTTGAATTCTTGCGCGCGTAGTCGTGATTATTATGAAATTTCTTCATCTTGCCGACATCCATCTCGGTTGCCGACGCTACAACGTAGAGGAGCGCACGGCCGACTTCTTCCGCGCGTGGAGCGACGTGATCGTGCGCCACGCGCTGCCGAACGCCGTCGACTTCGTGCTCATCTGCGGCGACTTCTTCAACTCGCGCAAAGTTGACCCGCAGGCGATGAACCACGCGATCATCGGGCTGAACATGTTGAAGGAGGCGGGGATTCCCGTCGTCGCCATCGAAGGCAATCACGACCAGCACGAATCGGACGCCGTCAACCGTTTCAGTTGGATGCGCTCGCTCTCGCAGTGGGGCTACCTCATCCTGTTGGAGCCGGATACGCGCGACGGCTTCAACCTCGTCCCGTGGAACGAGGAGGAGCGTAGCGGTTCTTACATAGACATCGCGGGCGCGCGCATCTTCGGCACGCACTGGTTCGGCACTTCGACGAACGCCGCCGTGCCGCTCGTCGTGGACGCGCTCAGAGGCGCGCGCGGCGAGGGGCTGTTCAATATCCTGATGCTGCACACGGACGTGGAAGGCCAACTCAACCGCCCGAACATCCCCGCGCTCTCCATCTCGCGCATGAAAGAACTGCGCACGCTCGTTGACTACGTCGCGCTCGGCCACACGCACAAACGTTTCGAGATCGAGGACTGGGCGTTCAACCCCGGCTCGCTCGAAGCCTGCACGATTGACGAGTTCAAAGAGGAGCGCGGCCTCTACCTCATCGAGGTAGACGAACAGCGGCGCATCACCGCCAATCACTCGCGCGACTACACCCAGCGTCCCTTCCAGCGGCTCAACTTCGACGTGTCCGGCGTGGCCGACGCCGAGGCCGTCCATGCGGGCGTCATGGAAGTGATCCGCCTCGAAGCGCGCACGCACGACGCGGAGCGGGACGCCACGCCCGCGCCGATCATCGAGATCAATTTGCGCGGCCACCTCGGGTTCAAAAACTCCCTGCTCGACATCCCGCGCCTGCGCGAAGAAGCGCGCGCTGTGACCGGCGCGCTCCACATCATGATCAGCAACCGCAGCGTGCCGGTCGAATACGCCGTCGCCGCCGGGCTTGACTCGGACGCAACGCGTCAGGTGCGCGAACGACGCATCATCGAAGACCTCATCACGCGCGACATACGCTTCCGCGCCCGCGCGCACGATCTGGCCGCGCTCACGCTCGAAGCCAAACGCCTCGCGCTCGGCGACGAGTCGCCCGAAAAGATTCTCGAACTCATCGAACAGCAACTCGACCCAGCGGGCGCGAACGAAACACCACGCGCGCCGTTCA
>DASQNL010000631.1:0-3079 GCA_035644995.1 Pyrinomonadaceae bacterium
GCAGGGCGACGCCCGTGGGCGGCGTCGTGATGGAAAGAATTTCCGGGGCGACGTTGCGCGGCAGGTAAGCCACGCTCACGTCTTCGAGGCGCGACTCGCCGCCCGCCGCCGATGCGCCCCCAGCGGCTGGCGAGCGCAGCACCGCGCGCCATTGGATAAAGCGCGCGCGCGGGCTGGCGACGGCCGCGCCCGCCGGGTCGCGGTAGGGCGCGCTCCACTCGCTCCACGTCATATCGGGTCGCTCGGTGTTGCCCGTGCGGGTCTGCAACTCGACCGCGCCCGCCCCGCGCCACCAGATGCGCCCCCACGCGGCGACCACCTTCGCGTCGCGCACCGGCGATTCATACGTGCCTTCCGAGACCGGCTCGGCCGTGAAGCGAAACAGCTTTCCCTGATTGCTCGACGCGGCGAACGTCTCGCGCCCGCGCACGATGAACGAGGAGATTTGATCTTCCGCCGATTGGATCAAGAGCGTGTCGCGCCCGTCGTTGGTCACGGAGTAAATGCGCCCCTTGTCGCTCGTGCCGATGAGCACGCCGCCCTGCGGCGCGGGCGCGACCGCGAACGCCGTTACCGAACTCGAACTCCACAGCACGTCCGTCCCGCCGTCGGGCAGAATGCGGAAGACCGCGCTGCGCGCGTTCGCCAGTTCGTTCCGGCTGCGCGTCGGAACTTGCGGCGCGGCGGCAAACGGCGAAGGCTGCCCCCCGACATCTTCGACCACGGACGAAGTGACGACCGTGCCGCTCACCGTGCCGCCGGTCGAAGCCGTGCCGGTCACGGCGGAGGAACTGCCGCCGCCGCCGCGCGAGGCCGCATCGCTCAGGGCGAGCGCGTAGATCGAATTGTCCGCCGCCACCGCCAGCGCATGCACCTCTCTGAGCGGCGAATCGAACAACGCGAAGGCCTTCCCTTCCGGCGAGACGCGCAAGACCAGCCCGCCGGGGTCGGTGCCCGCGATCAACTGTCCTTGCTTATCCACGGCGAGCGAGATCACGTGCGTCTCGTTGACATCGATCAACAAGGACTCGTCCGGCTTCGCCCCGGCGGCGCGCACGTGGTAGAGCTTGCCCGTGTCGCCCGTGCCGATGGCGAGCGCGCCGTCCGCGAGCACGGCGAGCGACCAGATGTACTTGTCGGGCGGGTCGAAATACTCTGCGGCGCGGCCGTCCGCACCGATGCGATAGACTTTCCCGTCCGGCGACGTGCCCGCGTAGAGCGCGCCGTCGCGCCCGACGACGAGCGCGGTCACATCCAACTCCGCCGCGTCATACAGGAGCGCGCCTTTGCCGTCAGGGGCGACGCGGAAGATGCGCCCGTCGTGCCCTGTGCCGAGATAGACGTTGCCGCGCTCGTCGGCCGCGGTTGACCAGATATAAGCCTGCTCGGTATCGAACAGGGGCGCGAAGCGCGGCGCGAGCATGAGCGCGCCCGTGTCCGTCACGGAGATGCCGCGCGCCTCGCCCTTCAAAAGTTCCTCGCGCGAATTCGTCTCCCAGACGACGGGGCCGCCCGCTCGCGCGGAGGATGCGGCGAAGACGAGGAGAAGCAGAAGTGAAAAAATTGAAACTGAGCGAGGGCGAAATGTGTTGTTGAGCATCAATGAAGTTTCTGTTGGTTTTGGATTAAGAGCCACCGGTCAGATGATAACTCGAAAAGAAGCGTTGCAGGTAAGCGTGTGGACACGCGCGGAATCATTGATGATCTCAAATTCGAGATTTGAAACGATCTTTGAGATTTGAAACGATCTTTGAGATTTGAAACGATCTAATGTGCGTTGTTCGAGTCTTAAGCTCTGTGCCCTCTCTGTGCTGCCTGTGCGGTTAAGGCCGTACCTGACGCTCAGGTCAAGATTGCGCTAGTTGCCGACGTAGCGCGCGTAGAGCGAGCGAGCGGTCGTCGGGTCGTCCGTGCCGCGGATGATGGCGCGTGCGTCTCGAAAGACGGTCAACTCGAACTCGCCCGCGCGCAGGCGCAACAGGTATTCATTTACCTGCACCTCGCCCGCCGCCCGCAGACGCTCCGCGAGCGCGACGAGGTCAACGCGCGTCGAGCGGCGCGGCGAGATTTGCACGGCGTCGCGCCCGCAGAGGACGGAGGCGAGTTCGACCGCCTCGGCTTCGAGCGTCTCGTAGCGCGCGTGCGCGCACGTCTGGCAATCCGGCGACGGGAGCCCAAGTTTGATGCGACGCCATTCGTTGCGCCACACGTCGAACTGCATCAGCGCGCGGTGCAGCGCGTCCGGTTGTCCCGTCAAGAGCTTCAACGCCTCGCTCACCTGCACGGCGGCGACGACCGCGATGATCGGCATGATGACGCCCGCCGTGTCGCACGTCTCCGCGCTCGCCGCCGGGGGCGTCTCCTCGAAGATGCAGCGCAGGCAAGGCGAGACATGCGGGCGCACCGTCATCGTCACGCCGTAGGAGCCGACGGCCGCGCCGTATATCCAGTTGACCTCGTGCTTCACGCACGCGTCGTTGACGAGGTAGCGGGTCGCGAAGTTGTCTGTGCCGTCGAGCACGAGATCGCAATTTTCGATGAGGCTTTCGATGTTCCCGTGATGCACGTCCGCGACGTGCGCTTCCGTCTCCACGTCGGAATTGATCTCGCCGATGCGCCGCGCCGCCGCCACGGCTTTCGGCACGCGTTCGCGCGCATCGCGTTCGGTGAACATCGTCTGTCGCTGCAAATTCGACTCCTCGACGAAATCACGATCCACGATCCGCAGACGCCCCACGCCCGCGCGCGCCAGCCCTTCGGCCTGCGCCGAACCCAACGCGCCGCACCCCACCACCAGCACGCGCGCCGCAGCCAAACGCTCCTGCCCCGCCCGGCCGATGCCCGCGAATAAAATCTGTCTGCTGTATCGCTCCATAAAATTCGAGAAGTCAGAAGTCAGAAGTCAGAAGTCAGAAGTCAGAGGTCAGAAGTCAGAGGTTAGAAGTCGCTAACAGAGGCCGTCGGCCGTCGCTCGACACGGACTGATTTTTACTGACCTCTAACCTCTGACCTCTAACCTCCGCTCATAACCTTTGACTTTCCGCCGCCGCGTTCATCACATCGAGTGGCGCATCCTTGC
>DASQNL010000632.1:0-1624 GCA_035644995.1 Pyrinomonadaceae bacterium
GGAACCTGCGGTTCATACCCGGCGGCGCGGATGCGCGTGGTGTCGGAAATGAGGTGGCGCATCTCGCCGGGGCGAAACTCTCCCCGCGCGACCGGCTCGATGGAAACGTTCAACGCATCGGCGACCAAGCGCGCGACCTCGCGGATGCCGGTCGCCTCACCGCTCCCGACGTTCACGGCGAGACCGTCGAGTTGATCGGTCGTGGCGGCGAGCAGGTTGGCGCGCGCGATGTCTTCGACGAAGCTGAAGTCGCGCGTCTGCTCGCCGTCTTCGTAGAGCACGGGCGGCTGCCCGTTCAACAGGCGCGTGCAGAAGATGGCGATGACGCCGGTGTAAGGGTTGAAGACGGACTGGCGCGGCCCGTAGGTGCAGGAGTAGCGCAGGGCGACGGCGGGCACGCCCGTCTGCCGCCCCCACGTCAGGACGAGCCGCTCCTGATCAACTTTCGTGATGGCGTAGACGGTTTCGCCGCCGATGGGCGCGTGTTCGGGCGTGGGGACGGGCGTCGTCGCGCGTCCGCACTGCGGGCAGCGGACGCTGAAGTCTCCGGCGCGCAGTTGTGCGACGGGGCGCACCATGGGGAAGACCAGACCGTGCGCCTCCGCGCACACCCCCGCGCCCTCGCTGTAGACCGCCTGCGACGAGGCGACGACGACTTTCTTGACGGGCAGATTCTCGTCGCGGATCACTTCGAGCATCTGCGCCGTGCCGAAACTGTTGACGCCCACATACTTTGAAATCTCCGGCATGTAGCCGCCGTAGGCTGCCTGATGAAAGACCACATCGATCCCCGCGAGCGCGCCGGATACTACGGTGCGCTCGCGCATGTCGCCTTCGACGAACTCGGCCGCGGCGTTGACCCACGCGGGCTTGCCCTCGCGGTGCGTGTTCGGCTCAAGGTTATCGAGTATGCGCACGCGCCAACCCTCGGCGACGAGGAGATCGACGAGATGCGAGCCGATGAGTCCCGCGCCGCCCGTCACCAGCGCGCTCCGCCCGTTGCTTAAACGTCGCGTCAATTAAGTTGCCCCCTCTCGGTTTGTTTCCCGAAACTCTATCACGTCGCCGCGCGCAAGTGATCAACCGTCAACGCATCGCGCCGCCGGTAACAGATGATCAGGAGCAAGGCGAACGGCGGGTAGATAGAGAGGTTGAGTCGCAGCATGTCGGCGGGCGCGTCGCCGAGCCACGTCCCGTAGAGCATGAAGGCGGAGGCCGTCAGGTACAGTAGCGGCGCGAGAAACCTCGCCCGCACGACGCACAGGAAAGCGACGAGCCACGCGAAATACCAAGTGTAATGCGGCGACAACAGAACCGTGAACGCCGTCGCCAGCAGCGTCGCGCGGTCTACGTAATCGCGTTCGCCCGGCTCGCGTTTGAGCACGCACCACGCGGCGAGCGCGCCCATCACGGCGAGCGCGAAAATCATGTAATACGCGCCCGCGACGCGCCCTTCGCCCAAGAGGCCGCGCGCGAGTTGCAGCAAGAAAAATCGCGCGCCGCTCTCTAACCCCTCCTCGCTCGCGTAGCCCGGCAAATACCCCAGCACGCGCCGCGCGCCCACCGAGAGATACGGCAGATAACCCGCCGCGAGCGTGAGGCAGAACACGAGCGGTATCCGCCA
>DASQNL010000633.1:0-10541 GCA_035644995.1 Pyrinomonadaceae bacterium
GTGGTTGAAGACGTTGAAGGCTTCGAGCCGCAATTGCACGCTGTATTTCTCGTTGACCCGGATGCGCTTGTACAACCCCATGTCCATGTTCCAGAAGCCGGGGCCGCGGAAGGCGTTGCGCCGCGACATGTCTGCGGGGAACGGCCCGACGACGCCGTTGTTGCTGACCGGATTGACGAACGGGTTCGCCGCCGGCAGTTGGAGATAGTTGAAGGCGTTGGCTCCGACCGGGGCGGGATTGCCGGAGCCGTCGAAGTTGACGGAGCCGCCCGCCGGACGGTAGCGCGGACACGCGCCGCTCGCGGCCGTCGTGCAGTCGAAGACCGTGAACGGGTTGCCGGTGCGCGCCGTGAAGATGCCGGTCAGCGCGAGGCCGCCGAGCGCGTGACGGACGAACTTGTTGTCCACGGTATCGAAGTAGGGCACCTCGTAGTTGAAGCTGCCGACGAAGCGGTGGCGCGCGTCGAAGTCGGCGTAGCCGTAATCGAGTTTCGGGTCGAACGGGTCGAGCAGGCCGAGACTGACGTTGGCGTTCGAGTCGCTGAAAGTCGAACTCAAATTATCCCGCGCCGCCGACAGCGTGTAGCGCGCCGTGAACTGCAAGCCGCGGTTGCGGAAGTTGTTGCTCTCGACGCCGAAGACGAGCGCGTTGTAGTTCGAGTAACCGTTGTTGCCGCGCGTGTTGATGTTGGTGTACTGGCCGTTGAGGCGGCTCGTCTGGCCGCCGGTCGGCGTGGTGGCGTCGCCGCCCAGATAGACGCGCCCCGTGCCGGTGCGATTGATATTCTCCAGCGAGTAGAGTTTGCGACCGGCCGAACCGGAATACTCGATGGAGGCGACGGTGCCGCGCCCAAGTTCGCGCTCCAACGCCGCGCTCCAGAAATGGGCGTAGGCGTTGACGATGTCTTCGCGGACGTGGCGCAGGCTCGCGCCGGGCAGGCGAATGGTCGTGCCGCTTCCGGCTAAGGGGCCTGAGTTGTTGCGCGAGATCGCCAGCGTGGGAACTTCGACCCCGGCCGTCAGCGCAACCACGGTTTGCGAGGGCGGGTTCTGGATCACGTTGTAGGTGACGTTGCCGAAGTTGCGTTCGTAGGACATGCCGTAGCCGCCGCGCAAGGAACTCTTCCCGTCGCCGAAGATGTCCCACGCGAAGCCGACGCGCGGAGCGAAGTTGTTCAAGTCTTTCTTCCACAGCCCGCCGACCGGGCTGTCTCCGGCAATCTGCACGCGTCCGTTGCGGATGCGTTCTTGCAGGGTGCCGCCCGCGCCGAAGTAGAAGTTGGAGTCGAGTTCGGGGTTCTTGTTGTGCTGCACGCCGTAGTACTCGTAACGGAGGCCGAGATTGAGCGTCAGCGTCGGGCGCACGCGCCACGCGTCGTTGAAGTAGGCCGCCCACTCGTTATAGACGTTGCTGCGGCTGAAACTGGGCGGCGCGAGCGGCGTGGTGACGAAGTCGCCGGGGAAGCCGCCCTGCGGGTCGACCGCGCCCTGAAACTTCACGAGTCGGCCGGCGACGAGATTGTTGAGAGCCTGCTGCGTGTTGACGCCGAGCGTCTGCACGGAGTTGAGAAACGCGCCGAAGGTGCGGTTCTGCTGAATGTTGAAGAACTGCCCGCCGAAGCGAAGCTGGTGATTGCTGCCGAGTTGATAGTTGAAATCCTGATACAACTGAAGCTGGTTGGTCGGGCCGTTGGCCGGGATCGCGCTGCCGGGGTTGTAGGGCAGATAGCCGGGAAACGCGATGTTGACCGGCGTGTTCTGATCGATGTTGACGGCGAACGTCTCGTTGGCGTAGAGGGTGGGCCCCGGCGGTTGCTCGCCCAGGGGGTTGCCGGTGTTGACGCGGTTGAAGGCCAGCTTCGAGGCCGACACCAGATTCGGCGACATCGTGCGCGTGAGCGAGACGAGGAAGTTCTGGTTGTAAGCGGTCGTGCCCGTGTTGAAGCCCTGATAGGGACTGTTGGCTCCCGTGCCTTCCAGCGTGATGTTGTCTTGCAAGGCGTAGCGACCGTAGATTTGCGTCTTGTCGCTGACGTTCCAATCAATGCGCGTGACGGTGGAGAGGTCGTTCTGGGGAAAGCCGCCGCCGAGGTCTGTCGGAACGGAATAGGCGACCTCTTGAAACGCGGGAGTGCCGGACGGGACGCCCGTGATGCCGAGTTCGCCCGCGTTGCGCACGCGACCCGTGGAACGCGCCGCGAGCGTGTAGCCGCTGAAGAAATCGCGCGTTGCCGGAGCCGACAGCGCGATCAACTCGGACGTGGGCACGAAGGCGAGCAACTCGCCCTGGCTGCGCACGCGCGTCCATTCGGTGCTGTTGAAGAAGAACAATTTGTCTTTGACGAGGCGGCCGCCCGCCGAGTAGCCGAATTGATTGCGCGTGAAGACGCCGCGCGGAACGGCCGTCGCGTTGTTGGCGAAGCCGTTCGAGGCCAACTTGGAGAGACGGTTGAAGGCGTAGGCCGTGCCGTGGAAATCGTTGCTGCCCGCGCGCGTCGCCACATTGACGATGCCGCCCGAAGCGCGCCCGTACTCGGCCGAGAAGTTGCTCGTGATGACGCGAAACTCCTGCACCGAATCGAGCGGGATGAGTTGGCCGACGGTGGCCGTGTACGAGTTGTTGTTATCGGTGCCGTCGAGCAGGATGTTGGTGCTGGCGGCGCGCTGGCCGTTGAGCGATGCGCCCGCGCCGCGATAGGTGGACGTGCCGCCCGTGTCGTTCTGCGACGTGCTCGGATCGTCGGTCGAGGCGTTGCCGGATAACTGGACGAGGTTATAAGGATTGCGTGTGACGGTCGGGAGTTCGCGTATCTGCGTCCCCGAAACGACGTTGGAAAGCTCTTGCGTCTGCGTGTTGACCTCGACGCCGCCGCCCGCCACGACGTTGATGGTTTCGCCCGCCACGCCGCCGATGGCGAGCGCGGTTTCGACCGAGGTGCGCGAGCCGACCGTGACCTGTACGCGCTGCGTGTTCGGGGCGAAGCCCTGCGCGCTGATGGTGAGATCGTAGAGTCCGGGTTGCAGGTTGGTGACCGTGTATGTCCCTTCCTCGTTCGAGGTGGCGGTCAACTCGCGCCCCGTGTTGACCGCCTTGACGGTGACGGTTGCCCCGGCGACGAGCGCGCCGTTCGGGTCTAGAATTTTTCCGATCACCTGCCCCGTCTCCGTCTGCCCTAAAGCCCCGACGCTCGAAGCGCACAGCATCAGAGCCGCCAGCATAAACTTGAATCTACTTCTCTTCATAACATCTCCTTTAACCAAAAACTTGATTGAGACTTGCCTTTGCGAATCGTGTTGTTTCGCCGCGACCGTTGAGGGCTGGGCAACGGGCGGCGGCTTTGCACGGAGACACACTGGGGCAAGGCTCGTGCCCGAACCGCGCGTCGCAACGCAATCGCTGACAGCATTGTTTTTAGTCGGAAGGAGGGAATTTCTGCGGGATGTCGCGCGGCGACTTCACGAGCGAGTTTTCTTATTTATTAACATTTGACGGATAAATAAATCTTATTCGCGCGGCGACGGCGCGCCGTTCAGCCGCCGCACGCGTGGAAGTGGGGTGCCTCCCGGCCTGAATATTAGTTCAGGCCGGGAGGCATCCGGTTATTCATATCGCAGCGCGACCATCGGATCGATCTTGGTGGCGCGCCGCGCCGGGATGTAGCTGGCGAGCGCGGCCACGCTCACGAGCACGAGCGAGATGATGATGAAGGTGGCCGGATCGGTCGCGCTCACTCCGAACAGCAAACTCGACATCACGCGAGTCAGGACGAAGGCCACGGTCAGACCGAGCGCGACTCCGATCAAGACGAGTTTGAGACCTCCCCCGACCGTCAGCTTCAACACATCGCTGCGCTGCGCGCCGAGCGCCATGCGGATGCCGATCTCGTGCGTGCGCTGGGCGACCGTGTAAGCCATCACGCCGTAGATGCCTACCGCCGCCAACACCAACGCCACGGCGGCGAAGATGCCGAGCAACAGCATGCTGAACCGCTGCCGCGCAATTGATTCGGACAGCACGTCTTCCATCGTCCTGATATTGGAGACGGGCTGGTCTTTATCTATCTCCCACACCGTCTTGCGCACCGTGGCCGCGAGGCTGAGCGGCTCGACGGAGGTGCTCACGACCAGATGCCGCGGCGCGAAGAATCCGGCCTGCATGTATGACAAGTACATCTGCGGTTTCGGGTCGGCCACCAACTCGAACTGCCGGACATCCTTCGCCACCGCCACGATAGTCAACCAATCGTCGGGGTCGGGAGAATTGGCCGCGCCCGGTGTGATGCGCTTCCCGATGGGGTCTTCGCCCGGCCAGAAACGACGCGCCATCGTTTCATTGATGACCGCGACGGCGGGCGCGTCGGCTCTGTCTTCCTGGCTGAATCCCCGTCCCTGTAACAACTGTATGCCCATCGTCTGAAAGTAATTCGGGTTGACGACTCTCGTCACCACGCTGGGTCTTTGACCCGTGCCCGGCGCGGGGTCTGGACGCCCCTCGATGCTGAACCCGATGGAATCGCCTTGACGGACTAAGGGAATCCAGTTGGCGACGGCTGCTGATTTCACGCCCGGCAAGGCTTCAATCCGGTTTATCAACTCGGTATAAAAAGCCGAACGGCGCGCGTGGTCGGGATATTTCAGTTCCGGCAGCACGACCTGCATCGTCAACAAGTTGTCCGCACGGAAACCCGGATCGACGTTGCGCAGGCGCAGGAAGCTGTTAATCAATAGCCCCGCCCCGATCAGCAGGATGAGCGAGACGGCAACTTCAGCGATCACCAGCAGGCCGCGCAGGCGATTGCCCCGGCTGCCCGCCACGGAGTCGCGACCGCCTTCTTTCAATGTTTCGTTCAGGTTGAGACTCGATGTCTGGGTGGCCGGGGCTAAACCGAAAATCAGTCCGGTCAACAAGGAGACCAGCAGGGTGAACCCCAGCACCTTGCCGTCAATCGTGATCGCGGCCGCTTGAGAGATGTTCTCCGGGATGAAAGTTTTCAACAAGCCCACGCCCCACACCGAGAGCAACAATCCGAACATGCCGCCGAGCGCGGCCAGTAAAATGCTCTCCGTCAGAAATTGCCTGATCAAACGCAGGCGGCTCGCGCCGAGCGCGACGCGGATGGTGATCTCTTTTTGTCGTACGGCGGCGCGCGCGAGCAGCAAGTTGGCGACATTCGCGCAGGCTATCAGCAGCACGAACCCGACCGCCCCCAACAGCACGAGCAAGGCCGCTTTGATGTCGCCCACCATATGCTCGTGCAGCGGAACGACCGCGACGCCGACGTTGGTATTGCTGTTCGGATACTGCTGCTGAAGGCGTGCGCCGATGGTGTTCATCTCCGTCTGCGCCTGTTGCAGGCTGACGCCCGGCTTCGTGCGCGCGATGACCTGTAGGAAGTGCCTTCCGCGATTGGCGGCCTCCTGCTGGGTGAAGGCGATGGGCACCCATAGCTCATCCTCACGGCTCGGAAACTGGAAGTGCGACGGCATCACGCCCACGACCGTGTAGCTTTCGCCGTTCAAGTTGAGAGGCTTCCCGATAACACTCAGCTCCGAGCCGAACCGCCGTTGCCACAAGCCGTGGCTCAATACGACCACGCGATTCGCCCCCGGTTGATCTTCTTCGGGCAGGAAGGTGCGACCCAGTTGCGGCTCGACGCCCAGCAAGGGGAAGAGACTGGCCGAGACCCGCTTGCCCTCGATGCGTTCCGGTTCGCCCATCCCGGTCAGGTTAAAACTCAAACTGGCGATGGCCGCCATGCCTTCAAACACCTGATTCTGGTCGCGCCAGTCAGTGTAGTTGCCCGCGGCGGGCGTATCGCGCGGGAACCCTCCCTTGGTTCTATCTTCCCAGACCATCACGAGGCGGTCGGGGTCTGGATAAGGCAAGGGGCGCAGCAGGACTGCGTTGACCACACTAAAGATCGCGCTGTTCGCGCCGATGCCCAGAGCCAAAGCGATCACGGCGACGATGGTGAATCCGGGATTTTTCAACAGCATCCGCAGACCGAAACGTAAATCTTGAGAAAGGTCGCTCAACATGTTCATTCTCCTACGTTGACGGGCGCGACAAACTCCTGCGGGGGCGTGTGTACGCCACGCCCCCCGGCAAGAATCCGAGCCGGTGAATCGCTTTCAGTTAAACTTCGCGGCGTCGTCTTTGAATGGACGACCCGGTCGCCGTCCGAGATGCTCCCCGGCCTTATCTCGACTCGCGCCGCTTGATCGAGACGCCGCCGTTGGTGGTATGAATACGCAGGTTCGTGCCGCCGGAACCCAAGTCCAGCGATAACTGCTTGGTCTTGCGGGTCACTTCGGCGATGGATGGATTGACGACGAGACCGCCGTTGACCGTTCCCGTCTCAAGGTGCGCCGAATAGTTGTCCGGCACTGTGATGGACAGGCCGCCGTTAGTCGTCCTCACGTTGAGACCTTCGCCCTCCCAGTTGCTGCCGGTCAGTTCCACATGAAGCCCGCCGTTGACGGTTTCGCCCGTCACGTTGCCGCCGAGAGCCTTCAAAGAGACGCCTCCGTTTCGGGCTGCAAAGTTGATCCGGCCGCGGACGTTTGAAAGACTGATTCCGCCGTTGTGAGTTTGGAGTGAAAGATTCGATTCTCGCGGAACGAATAATTCGTAGCCCACATCCCAACGAGCCTCGGCGGAAGGTTCGGGGCCTGCGGCGCGAATCTGCCCGCCCGCGGTCGTCACCCGAATTTGAGAGGCGAGCGCGTCGGCCTCGCCCTGGGTCGGCGCATGCGTCTGGAGGCGATAGCGCACCAGAATCTCGTTGCGTTCCCAACCCTTAACCGAGATACCGCCGTTCTTCATGCCATCGACGTTGAGCGTGCCGCCGGTGGCCGGCAGGGTTTGCTCTTTTATCTCGCAGTGGCGAGCGCGCGCGGAGTCGCCGCTGTAGTTTTCTTGATCGCGGCAGGCGAGCGAGGGGCGCGGGTTTTCCGCCTGTGCGGCTGCCGCCGAGGCGACGAGGCCGAATACGACGCAGGTCAGAACCATGCGTGCCAATACTTTTCTCAACATCACAATTTTCTCCTGGAGGGATAGAGTCGGTTGCCCGAATAAAGACTGAAAACTCCGTCGTTCAATGTGGTAAACACCACACGCGCCGATTTTGTGGCAGAAAAATTTGGCGGGTTATCCGAAGCGGTTCATTCCGAGGGGCGCGGCGATTCAGGCGCGTCCGCTCCAACGCTCTCTGAGTCTCAACAAGAGCCGCAGTTGTTCGTCCGCGAATCTATCGGCTTCGATCTCCGTATTGCGTCCGCTTATCTGTCGCGAGTGTCTGAGAAAATGAAAAGCCTCGTGCGCCACGATCCACACCAGGCCTTCGCCGCTCGTGCGCGCCTCCGTGTAGCCAATCACACGCTTCCACTCACGCACGACTCCATCCTTCTCCGCCCGGCACGAGAGTCCTTCCCTGCATCCGGCGGGAAGCGGCGGCCAACTGCCATCCGCGCGGCGGTAGATGGGCGGCTGGCGGGTCGGTATCCGCGACGGAAAGGGGCCGGGCAACTGGCACGAGATGCGATAGCCAGGCCGCTCCGCCGTCGGATACCAGCAACGACCGTAGACGCCGCGAGCGCGCCCGCGTCCCCGTCCGATGCGGATCGAAGTCAACTCCGATGTGTCGTAACGCGCGAAGAAATCACGCGCCCAATCGAGACTTGTTTCGACCTCCCGGCGGTCGATTTCGATCACCCACCTGGTTTGAACAACATGCGTGTCCGAGAGTTTTGGCATGAATACAATCTCCGGCTTGGCTTGAAGACTATCCCGTCCCGGCGTCTAGTCGCCGGAGTGCGTAGTTTTACTATCTGTCCTTGATAAGTGCGACCAAAGGTGCTGCCGGGTACGAGATGTCGAGCGTGCCCTGAAATGATTTACAACCCTACTTTTAAGCTGCGAGAGTTCCCCACCCGGTTCTTGCGTCGACGACGAGGTGAAATCAACTGAAAATATATTGACACAGTTGAAACCATCGGGTACATTCCGCGTCTATGAAATTGATTCATGATAAACCGGACGACCTGGTCACCTTGTCCGAAGCCGCAAAATTGCTTGGGGTCAGCCGCCCGAAGATGTCGCGGCTGGTGAGCAGCGGCAAACTAGCTACATTTGACGATCCGCTCGACGAGCGCGCCAAATTGGTCAGCCGACAAGATGTATTGGCGCTCCAGGTGAGGGCAAAGGCAGCATGATCACTATCGCTATCGCTAATCAAAAAGGTGGCGTCGGCAAGAGTACGACCGCCGCGATGTTGGCTACCGAACTCGCCATGCGCGAATACGAGACGCTCTTGATCGATGCCGACCCGCAGGCCAACGCCACACAAATCTTCATCGCCCCGGAACTCGTCCAGGTCTCTCTGGCCG
Organism: Pyrinomonadaceae bacterium; assembly: GCA_035644995.1. Classification (GTDB taxonomy): domain Bacteria; phylum Acidobacteriota; class Blastocatellia; order Pyrinomonadales; family Pyrinomonadaceae; genus JAIVJZ01. The sequence continues at coordinate 8,389 of DASQNL010000633.1, forward strand.
ATGTGGTGATCGGCGAAGGCCGACCCATCGCCGAGCGGCGCATGACGACGGAAGTGCCACATTTGGATATAGTTCCGGCGACGCTCGCTCTCGCCAACTTCGACCGTGAGAATGCCCTTTCCGTCACCAAATTACGAAGCGCCGTGCGCGACCTCGGCAACGTCTATGATTTCGTCATCATTGATACGCCGCCTAATTTCGGACTTCTGCTGACGGCCGCGCTGACGGCCGCGAATTACGTTCTAATACCCGTTCAGGCCGCTCCGTTCGCCCTCTCCGGCTTGAGCGACCTGCTCACAGTTATCAACAACGCAAAGGAACTCAATGAGTCGCTCTCGATACTTGGAGCGGTTTGCACCATCTACGACACACGCGTGGGCGTGGCCGGAGCATCTTACAGGGGCTTAACCGAGAAACTGCCGGACAAGACCTTTGAAACCATCATCCACCGCACGGCTAAACTTGAAGAAGCCCCCTCAATGCATCAGCCGATCCAATTCTACGCGCCCGGTTCTCGCGCGGCCGAACAGTACTCTTCCCTCGCCGACGAAATGCTCAAACGGCTCGGCGTCTCCGCGAAGGGCGGTTCCCTTCGCGTTCTCAGAGGTAACTGATGACAGTGGCTAAAAAACCGTCTAAAACTAAACCCGAACGCCGCACTGTCTCCGTTATCAGCGTGCCTGAAGCGAGACCGGACGACGGGTTGTTTAACCCCTTCAAAGAGGCCAAGGCAGCCGAATCTGCGCAGGAGGCGTCAACTCAACCCATCCCAACCCATCCCAACCCATCCCAACCCATCCCAACCGAGCCTGCCCCGATTGCGGCGACGAGGGATTTTAATCGTCGGCCTAACAGCATTGATCGTGATGCGTTATCCGGCGGCCTGTTTCCAGGGACGAGTCAGAAGTTATACAACGCACTATTCCTTAAGACGCGCGGGGCGATAGTGCCCGTGAGAAGCATTCAAGCCACCAAGCGAGAGCTGATGGAGTGGTCGAATATCCGCAGCAAGAACACTATCGCTATTAACCTCAAATTGCTTTGCACGATTGGCTGGATAAAGGCGCAACATGAGATAGGCAATCACGAAGGTTCAACCTATGAAGTCTTAACTTTTGAGGAATTACCGGCTCCATCCAACCCGACCCAACCCGACCCAAGTAGACCCAACCCAACCCAACCCAACCCAACCCAGAAATTGGGACTAGACCCAACCCAGAAATTGGGTTGGGTTGGGTTGGGTAAAACCGATGAAAACAAAGGTAGTTCCGGGATTCCTAATACTTCTTTTAATACTAAAGAAGAGAAATTTGATGATGAGCCTTTCGGCCAACTGGTCGGCGCGCTGCGCCAAATCACGACAGAGTTGACGGGCAAGTCACCGGCAGCGGCCGAAGCCGCGAAGTGGAAGGAACTGGGGGAAGTGTTAATCGCGGAATTACGCATGGCGGCCGGACGCACCAACATTTCCAGCGTCCCCGCCTTTCTGGCCGAACACCTCCGCCGCCGCCTCTGGAAACTCGACAAACAGCAAGCCCAGGCCGAAGGCCGCGAACTGCCAGACCAGACGCGCACCCCCGCTCAGTTCATCCCTGAAGGGCAGACCTGCCCGGATTGCAATAACACGGGCTGGTGGTACCCGCACGGACAGGAAAAGGGGGTGGCGCGCTGCAAGCACGAAGCTTTACAGGCGCAGCCGACACAGACCGCAGAAGAGACCACACACGGCCTAGCGCAGCCTCCCGGCACTTCGACTGACCCTGACTGAACCTCAAGTAGCCTCGACCGAGTAAGCTATGTCGGTCTCAGAGTAATGTGAGCGAGTAAGGGGAAGGCGTTCGCACCCGCGCGCACAGATGATGCGCGAAGAGAAGGGGAGTAACGCACGTTTCACGGCGTTTCACGCAAGGCAAATAGTAGCAGAGGGAAAGGTAAGGGGAACTGAACACAGTTTATCCTTCCCCTTTTTACCTATTTAAGGTAATTGTACTTTTGTGCAATAAGCAGAAGGCAGTGTCTATTCAGGAGGGCAGCTAAACTCAGTAAAAAAGCGACTTCGGCGACACTCCGAGGCCATTCTCGTCGGCTATAAGCCATCTCCTCTCGCAATGCCTGCTCAGAAAGGGCACTGATGCCGACCTCCTACGAGATTT
>DASQNL010000634.1:0-2018 GCA_035644995.1 Pyrinomonadaceae bacterium
GCTGCGCAGCGCCAGCCCGCAGCACTTCTGGCATCCCAAACAGACGAAGCCCGCCACCGACTGGGAAGCGCGACTCGACGATCTGACCATGCGACAGGCGCACGAAGTTGACCGCGAACGACGCCGCGCCATCTTCCGCGACGTGCAACTTTTGATGGCCGAGCAACTGCCGCTCATCCCCATCGTCACGCGCCACATCGCCGTCGCCTTCAACGCGCGCGTCGGCAACTATCGCCCCAGCCCGCTCCCGCCCTTCTCGCTCTGGAACGCCGAGGAGTTGTTCGTGAAGCAATAAGAGAGGGGAAAGGGAAAAGGGTAAGGGGTAAAGGTTGAAGCCCCGTCAGGGGCGACAGAGAGTAGCCCACGTCGTCAGACGTGGGATCAGACGCAAGACAAAATTGAGAAGCCCCGTCAGGGGCGAAAGAAGTTCACGTTTGAATCTCTTTCGCCCCTGACGGGGCTTCAAAACTTATTGGTGCATTTGAACCCCGCGCTGACGCACGGGGCTACTTTCTTTCGCCCCTGACGGGGCTATATCAACTCACCTTATCAAATCGCCTTTAACCTTTACCCCTTACCCTTTTCCCCCTGTCTTATTGCGTTTGTAGTTTCTGCATCGCGGCCATCGCCTGTGCGAGTTCGAGGCGCGTGAGGGGGGCTTGCGGGCGGAAGTAGGCGTTGCTTGTGGAGAGCAGGCCGCGCGAGATGGCGACGCGGACGTAGCCGCGCAGGGCGGCGGGGATCATTCCGGCGTCGAGTATGTTGGTGAGCGGCAGGGTTTGCGCGGCTTCTGCTTCCGATTGCAGACCGGCGGCGCGCACGAGCGCGATGGCCGCCGTCAGGCGACCCACCGTGTCGTTCGGCGAGAACGCGCCGCCGCGTTCAACGTCCGTGAAGAGCGCCCCCTGCGGCGCGTGCTGCACGCTCTCGATGAAGAGCATCGTCGAAGAATTGCGCACGTCGCGGTAACTCGCAGCGGCGGGCACGTACTGCGGCACGCGCGCGCCGAGCACGAGCGACTCGGCCAGTTCGCCGCGCGTCACGCCCTGCTCGGGGCGAAACTTGTTGCCCGCCGGCGACATCACGAACGAGCGTATGTTTTGATAAACGACCGCGCGCTGCGAGTCACTGAGGCCGTCAATGTCTCTGAGCGGCGCATACTCCGCGCGCGCCACTTCGAGCACGCCCGCGAAACGCTGCGACGTGGGGGCGAGCGCGCCGAGCGTGTTCTTGACCGTCAAGCGCCACGCGCCCGACGGCGGCGCTTGCAAAACGGCGCGCTCGCGGTTGCCCGTCAGCCCGGGCAGATTGATCTCGTTCCGGTCGGCCTGCTTCGTGCCGCTCGCGTCGTACATCGCGAAGCCGAGATCGTTCGTGCTCAAAGTGCTCCAACCGATCTGCATCGAGGCCATGAGCGCGCCCGCAGGCATCTGCACGGTCGTTTCGTACCCCGACGCGCCCGGCGCGACCGTGCCGGAAATCTCCTGCAACGGATCGCTTAGGAAGCGCACCTGCCCGCGATTGAGAGTCGCGCGGAAGTTGCCGAGTTTGCGCGCGGGGAAGGCCGCTTCCAGGACGGCTGCGTGCGTGTTGAGTTGCCCCGCGCCGACTTCGTGCGCGTAATAAGAGGCGAGCGGCGTGGCGGTGCGTTGCAGTATGTCGCGCACTTCCGCAGGAGTCAGGCGCGGGTTCGCTTCGAGCATCAGGGCAATAGCTCCGGCCACCTGCGGCGCGGAGAACGAAGTGCCGCTCGCCGTTGTGTAGTAGGGCACGTAGCCGGGCGCGATTCCGGTGTCGCCGTTGAAGCCGATACCTTCGATGCCCGTGACGCTCAAACCGCTCGAACGCAGGCTGACGACTTTCACACCGGGCGCGACGAGCGTGGGGCGGAACAGTTCGCTCGCGAAGTCGCCGCGCGAGGAGAAGTCCGCGAGGCGGCTACGGTAGTCAGTCGCGCCGACGGAGACGACCCAGGGGGCGACGGCGTAAGGGTTCAGCGTGTGCCAGCCCGCGCCCGT
>DASQNL010000635.1:0-1628 GCA_035644995.1 Pyrinomonadaceae bacterium
CGGTCAGCTACACCAAAGGCTGCTACATCGGACAGGAGATCATCGCGCGCATACACTGGCGCGGTCACGTCGCCAAGCGGCTCGCCGGACTCGTGCTCGAAGGCGACGCGGAACCCGGCGCTGCTGCTATCGAGGGCGCGCGCATCAGGTCTACGGACGGCAAAGAGATCGGGCGCGTCACTTCGAGCGTCTTCTCGCCGCGCCTCGGTCGCCGCATCGCGCTGGGTATACTCAAGTACGATTATCTTGAACCGGACACACAGGTCTCTCTTGTCTCCGGCGAAGAAGAACGCGCGGCACGCGTCGCGTCGCTTCCTTTCGCGCGCGGCAGTTGGTACGACGACGCGGCGACGACGGCGGAGGCGGGCGCATGAGCGAACAACCGCCGCCGTCAGACGCGGACTCTCCCGCTGTCGCAACGTCGAATGCCGACGCCGCGCCGCGCGATCTGGACTTCGCGCAAGCGCGCCTCGCCTATTCCATCATCGAATCGCTCCTCGAACACACGCGCGTCCTGAGCGATCTCGTCGCGCTCATGGCGCAGGTCATAGACGAAGACACGACGCGCGCACTCACGCAGACGCCCAACTGGGCGGCCTACCTCGAAAGCCGCCGCGCGATGGAACGCACGCGCGCCGACGTAGAGAAGTTCGCCGACATAATGAAACGACTCGGCGGCGAGCAGGATTAACCTTTCAACAACTCGACGGCTTTCAACACGCGCAGGACGCCCCGATTCACGTGCACCCCGAGCGCGAACAACCCCAGGACGATGATCGTGTAGCTGCCCACCGTCGAGATCAACAAAAGCACGTGCGTGCGGTTGGAGAAGTCCGCCGCGAGCAGGAACGCGACGAGAAAGAGCGCTTCCCAGACAGCCGCCGCGAAGAACAGGAGTTTGAAGTTGCGTTCGCTGCGCTCGATGCGCTCCAGCGCCGCGCCGCGCACTTGATCGAGATTGACTTTGTTCGACATAAAAACCTCCGCTGATGAGTGCGTTATGGAGTTGGCCGCCGCGCGTCAAGCGTCGCGGCGAAAGTATTTGTAGTAGAAGAGAGACACGAAGGCGATGAACTCTATGACGGCATAGGCGATTACGGCGTACTTGAATCGCCTGTTAAATGCCGCGTCGTCCTCCTGCTGAATTTGAGTTGCGTCGTTGTCCGACATCACTTACCTCCGCTCCGTCGATGCGTGCCGCTCCTCATCTGGCGGCGCAAACTTTCCAGCCCGTATGAGAGGCGCGATTTGACCGTCCCCAGCGGGATGCCGAGCACCTCCGCCACCTCTTCGAGCGACAACTCGTGCAGGTAATACAAGACGACGACGGCGCGGCTGGCGGGCGAGACCTGCGCGACGAGCAAAGGCAACTGCGCGAGGAGTTCGGGCGCAAATTCCTCGCGCGCGGTTGCGGCGGGAATCACTTCGAGCGCGGCCTCGTCGCGCACCTGCTCCGTCCATTCGCGCTCGCGCCTGAGATGCCTGAAAGTCTCCCTCGAAGCGATGCGGTAAGCCCACGGGCGAAACAACTCCGGCTCGCGCAGCCAGCGCAGCTTGCGATAGATGCGCAGGAAAACCTCTTGCAGAATGTCCTCCGCCAGGTAACTTTCCCTCACCATGCTCAAGAC
>DASQNL010000636.1:0-6430 GCA_035644995.1 Pyrinomonadaceae bacterium
TCGGGGAGCGGCTCGTCGGGCGAGTCGGCGTCGCGCGCGAGCGACCACTTGAGTAGGGGCGGGGTGACGAGCGTCGTCACGATGACCATGATGACGACGGCGGCGAAAGTCGCGCTGTTGATGACGGGTTCCGGCACGCCCGCCGCGTTCGGCAGCATGAGCGTCGCGCCGATCCCGGCGAAGATAAGGCCGACTTCCCCGCGCGGGATCATGCCGAGGCCGACGGCGAGACGGTTGATGCCGCGGTCGATGACGGCCAGCGAGCAGACCTGCTTGCCGATGATCGCCACCGCCGTCAGCACCGCCGCGAAACCGAGGATGTCGAGGCGTCCGAAGGCGCGGAGGTCTACTTTGAGTCCCATCAGAACGAAGAAGATGGGCACGAGGATGGTCGTCAGCGGTGTGAGCAGTTCGTGTAGATCGTGCTTGGTGCGACCGGGCATCCGCTCGATGTGCGCCTCTTCCAGTAACAGCCCGGCGGCGAACGCGCCGACGATGGCCGCCAGCCCGATCCCCGACGCCGCCCACGCGAGCACGAAGCAGAGCGCGACGGCGAGCGCGAGCAGCACGCCGCGCCCTTCGAGCTTGCCCGCCCCGCGAAAGAGTTGCGGCACGACGAGGCGGCCGATGAGCAGCGCGCCGACGAGAAAGCCGACGGCCTTGAGCGTGATGATGCCGACGCTCGCGAGCGAGAGCGTCGTGCCCGCGGCGGTCGCCTGAATCGCGCCCTGCACGACGGCGAGGATGATGAGGCCGAGCACGTCGTCAATCACCGCCGCGCCGAGCACGATGCGCGCGACGCGCGTGTTGAGTTTGCCCATGTCCTTCAACACGCGCGCCGTGATGCCGACCGACGTGGCGCACAGCGTCGCGCCGATGAAGATGTGCGCGAGCGTGGCTTCGCCGGGGATGAAATAAGCCGCCACGCCCCAGCCGAGAAAGAACGGCGCGATGACGCCCGCTATGGCGACCAGCAGCGACGACCAGCCGACTTCGAGCATGTCGCCGAGGTTCGATTCCAGCCCCACCTCGAACAGCAACAGGATGACGCCGATCTCCGCGAGCGCGCCCAACACCACGTCCGTCTTCAGCGGCTCGACGGCCGTGAAGCCGAACAGAACGAGGTTGCCGACGAGCATCCCGCCGATCAACTCGCCGAGCACGGCGGGCTGCCCCAAACGCTCGAACGCCTCGCCGCCGAGTTTAGCGATCAGCAGGACGAGCGCGACGCCGATCAGCACGAGCGGGTTGAGGCCGTGCGCCGCGCCCCCCGCGTGCTGTCCCGCCTCATCGCCGGCAAAGATCGTCTGCGCCGCCAGAGAGACGAGCGCGAGCAGGAACAGACTGTAGATAAGTTTCCGCCTCATATGTCATCGCATCATTCAACCGGAATGAAATAGCCCTCTTCGCGCTCGATGAGTCCCGCGCCGCTTTTGGGTTTGGCGATGGGGTAGAGCGCAGGGTCGACCTGAAATTTTTTCAGGAGCGCGGCGGCCACCGCCAGAATGGCGCGCTGGTATTGCTGCCCCTCGCGTTCGATCAGTTTGCTTCGCTTCTTATTTTTTTCGCGGTAGCGGATGTTCGAGAGCGTCATCAGCAGCAAATAATACCCGGCGGCGCCGAGCAGCGCGAAGGTGATGAAATCCACGCCCGCGCCGCGCACGGACATGGCGAAGGCGAAGACGAGCAGCCCGAACAACCCGACGATGCGCGCCATGAACCAGCCGTACTTGCGCCACCAGAGAGCCTCGTTGGCGATGAAGTCGGAGCGGCGTTGCGCGCGATCTTTGGCTTTGAGAAAAGTGAGCGACTCTACGTGGCAGTCGTCGGTCTGCGGGATTTTGTCGAGCAGTTTCTGCGTATCCGTGGGCGACTCGACTTCGGAGATGATGAGTTCGAGCAGGCGGCTTGCGTCTGCCGGGAGTCGGCCGGAATTCGTCCGTCCGGCACTCTTGGTCTTCGCGCTCGGCATGTTGAAACTGTTCGCTCCGGTCAATTCAATCGCGGATGGTCGAAGGTCAGGTGTGTGTGGACGGCGCAAATAGAATTTCGGTTCGGGCGGAGATTCAGTCGTCGCCCGAACCGAAATTAAAGAACGTCGCCCGTCATGCGCCGGTTACTTACCGCCGCCGCGCAGGACTTTGGAGAACGTGTAAATGACGAGCGTCAGAATGCACGTCCACGCGCCGATCATAAAGACCCAGCCGCCCGTCGTCATCTCCACGTCCGCCGGTCGGCCGGTCGTTGTGCCGGCGGCCTGCCACAACATCAAAATCGTCCCGATTATTAGAGTCATTGTGCGTGCGCCCCTCCTCTGTCGGATCGTCTGTACTTATTCCAGGCGTAGCCGGTGAGCGCCAGGATGAGGCCGTAGAGCACGATCATCTCGATGCGCGCCGCCCAGCGATAGCCCGATTGCGCCGCGATTTCGGCGTTCGCCACGAGTTCGCGCCCGTGCAAGCCGAACTCGTAAGAGACGCGTTCGCCGAAAGTGGCCGTCAACTTGCTCCAGCCGGGCAGGTCAACCCACTTCTGCGACAGCAGGCGCGGGATGAGCGAATCGATGATGCCCTTGATCAGGATCAGGATGATGAAGATCGGCACGACGTACTTCATGATCGGATAGAAGAAGCGCGGCAGCGGAATCTGCTGCCCCTGCTTGATCTCGTTCCACGCCTTGCGCCCGCCGAAAATCCAGAAGAAGAGGATCGTCTCGATCAGCGCGAAGACCAGCAGCAGGAACTCGCCCGACCAGAAGTCGAACTCGTCGAGGTAGCCGTATTGCAGGAACATGATGATCGGCAGCACGGCGACGAAGATGATCGAGCCGACGACCATCGCCGCCTTTTGTCGCGTCATCCGCAACTCGTCTTGCAGGAAGGCCATCGCGGGTTGCGACAGCGCGAGCGACGACGTGATGCCCGCGAAGAAGAGGAGCGTGAACCAGATGCCGCCAAAGAGCGCGCCGCCGGGGATGCCGGAGAAGACGGCGGGCATCGTCTGGAAGCCGAGGTTGAACGTGCCGGAGTTGGCGATGGCGGTGGCCGCGCCCGCGCCGTAGAAGGCCGTGGCCGCCGGGATGGCAATCGAGCCGCCGAGGATCACTTCGCAAAACTCGTTCATCGAGGAAGTCGCAAGGCCGGTGAGCACGATGTCGTCGGTCTCTTTCAGGTAACTGGCGAAGGTTTGAATCGAACCCGTGCCGAGCGAGAGCGTGAAGAAGATTTGCCCGGCGGCGGCGAGCCAGACCGCGCCGTCAGTGATGCGCGAGAAGTCCGGGTTCCAGACGAAGGCGATGCCGCCCATCGCGCCCGGCAAAGAGAGCACGCGGATGCCGACGATGATCGCGAAGAGGATCAAAAGCGGCATGCCGATTTTCGCCATGCGCTCGATGCCGCCCGCGATGCCCTTCGAGATGATGAAGATATTGAGAAAGAGCGTGATGGCGAAGAAGATGACGCCGATGATGCTGCCCGACCACGCCAGCCCGTTGTTCGTGCCCTGATAGGCGGCGAGGTAGTTGCCCATCGTCGTGAACGCCTGATCGGGGCTTTGCCCGGCGATGCTCGGCATCTGCCCGGCGAAGGAGAGCACGGCGTAGCCGAGCGTCCACGATTCGATGTAGGTGTAGAAGATGACGAAGGCGAGCGGGATGAAGACGCCGAGCGCGCCGAGGTATTTCGAGAGCGGGTTCGCCCACAACTTCTCGAACATGCCGGGCGAGGTCGAATAGCCGTGCTTCCCGCCGAAACGCCCGATGCCCCATTCGATCCACATCAGCGGGATGCCGAGCAGCAGGAACGCGATGAAGTACGGGATCATGAACGTCCCGCCGCCGTTGCGCGCCGCGAGCGCGGGGAAGCGGAGGAAGTTGCCCAACCCCACGGCGTTTCCGGCCATCGCCAGCACGAGGCCGAGTTGCGATGCCCAGCCTTCCCGCGTGACGACATCCTTGTCGTAGGGAAAATCCGGGATCGGGTTCAGGTCAATGTCGTTGTCATCTTTGTTTGCCATAACAGTAAAGAGTTCTCCTCTTGAGCCTCGAATCGTCCGACGGCAAGCGAAAGGAATAGCTTTATATGACACGCGCGCAGGGCAATGCGGGAATCTCGCACAATGATGATGCGCGCGAGACGCGGCGAACGAATTGTTCGTCCGTCGCGCTGCGAAGTCCCGATCTAAAACTTTAAACCGCCGAAGGCGAATGCAGGATAACCCGCGCATTATACCGATTTAGCGCGTGATGTCGAGAAATAAAATCGCGCTCGCGGGCAGTCGAGATGTCGGCGTGCTTCGCTGTTGTCGCCTGTGGGATACGGGCGTGTGGAAAAGTCCGGTTCGATGTCGCCCGGACAACTCCGTCTCCGCTCCGCTCACGCATCGCGGCACGCCTTTTGCCATCTCCAGCGTGGCGGCAATTTTCAAGGTGCGAAACCGTACACAGCTTTGCAAAGGGTAGTTAATTCGCCCCTTGCCTTACATGGATGCCTGTGCGAGACCTGAACGAATCGCGATCACACGGGGCTATACATTTACTCTCCTAATCAAGCGGGGCGGTAGTTGCATAAATCTCGGACTGTCCGGCAGTCCGTTCAACAGCGAAAGGGATAAATTAAAGATGGACGACAATAAAAAAGACAGCATCGGCGAAGAGGTTTCTTCATTCGGACAGCGCGCTAAGGGCGACATCAAGGAAGCGACGGGCACGGTGACGGGCAACAGTTCGCTGCGTTCGGAAGGCGCGGCCGAGAGCGCGACGGGCGCGACGCGCCAGAAGTCGAACCGCATGGTGACGGGTCTGTTCCGCGACCGCGACAGCGCGGAGCGCGCCTACGGTTCGCTCTCGACGCGCGGCTACAGCAAAGACGACGTGAACCTCTTGATGTCCGACGAGACGCGCAAGACGCATTTCTCATCCGACGATTCGGGCGGCGACACGGAACTCGGCAGTAAAGCCCTGGAAGGCGCGGGCGCGGGCGCGGCCATCGGCGGCACGACCGGCGCGGTGCTCGCGGCGATTGCGGCCATCGGCACATCGGTCGTCTTGCCGGGCTTGGGGTTGATCGTGGCCGGGCCTTTGGCGGCGGCGTTGGCGGGCGCGGGCGCGGGCGGCGCGACGGGCGGCCTCATCGGCGCGCTCATCGGTTCGGGCATCCCGGAAGATCGCGCGCAGGCGTATGAGAGCGGCGTGAAGGAAGGCGGCATCGTGATGGGCGTCAACGCGCGCTCGGATGAAGACGCCGAATACTTCGAGAACGAATTCCGCACGCATCGCGGCGAAAACGTCTACCGCTAAACGCGGTCGGCGCGAAACGGCCGGAATCGAAACGGGAGGCTCTGTAGTTTGAGCCTCCCGTTTTCCGTTTGGCGCGCCTCGCCGTCGCGCGCCGGCAAATAAACTTCTGCTCCCTATTGACGCGCCGCCGCGTTCAATGTTAGTTAAGCAACGAGATGACAACTTTACAGAAAGCGTGTCAGACCGCCGCCTTCCTTGCGACTTAATTGACACGACGACCCACTTACATCCCCTCGCTCTCGATTACTTCAGTTACAGAGGTGTCCCCCATGTTCCACATCCCCCACGGGCGCGCGCGCGCCGTTGCGTTTTCTCATCTTTCGCCGCGAAGCGGGCACGGCCTCAAGAGCGTTTTCGTCGCCTGGTTTTTGCTGCTCGGCATCGTGGCTCCCGCCGGGCTGACCGGGTCGCCCGCGGCCGCGCAGGACACCGTGACGGGCGCGTTCGAGGGCGCGGTGACGAACAGCGCGACGGGCGCGATCATCTCCGGCGCGGCCATCCAGATCATCAACCAACAGACGGGACAAACGATTCCGAAAACTTCCGACTCGCGCGGTCGTTTCTACGCCGGGCTGCTCGCGCCGGGCATCTATCTCATCCGCGTCTCGGCCGCGGGCTTCCAGACCAAAGAAGTGCGCCAGCGTCTCTTCATCACGCGCACGGGCGAGATCGTTCCCATCCCCGTCGCGCTCGACCCCGCGCCCGCCGTCGCGCCCGCCTCCCCGACGCCCGCGCCCTTGCCGCAGACCGAAGCGGACACGGATGTCCGCGCGCGGGTCAACGCTTCCGACGCACGGCAGGGCGGCGCGTTCGCCGAGGAAGAAGTTTCGACGCTCCCGCTCGGTTCGAGCACTTTCACGCGCACCTTCGACGAACTCACGCTGCTCTTGCCCGGCGTCGCCCCGCCGCCGCAGACGCTCGGCTCGGTCGCAGGCCCCGGCATCGGCGCGGGCGTCGGCTCGGCCGGTCAGTTCTCCGTCAACGGCCTGCGCTCGCGCGCCAACAATTTCACCGTAGACGGCTCGGACAATAACGACGAAGACATCGGCGTGCGTCGTCAGGGATTCTTCTCGCTCGTGCCGCAGCCGATTGAGTCCATCAAGGAGTATCAGGCGATCACGCTGCTCGCGCCCG
>DASQNL010000637.1:0-7998 GCA_035644995.1 Pyrinomonadaceae bacterium
GAAGACGGCGAAGGCCGCCGCCGCCGCGACGATGAAGAAAAGAAAGAGGCGCAGTAGTTTTTTCATGGCGGCTGTTCGGCGCAGAGAGAGAGAGCGCGCGCGCGCGCGGACGCGTCAGTGTAGGTTCGGATCGATCAACGCTTTGACGACGCGGCCGGAGGCGACATCGGCGAGCGCGTCGTTCGCCCGGTCGAGGCCGTAACGCGCGAGTTTCATCAACGACCACGGGCGCGAGCGCGCCGCGTCGGCCATCAGTTGCGCGCCGCGGTAGAAGTGCGAGAAGTCCGAACCCCAACAGCCGCGCACGTCGAGATGTTTGCGATTGAGGTCGAGATGCGGGTTGAACGAAACCTCGCCGTGATCCGTGTACTGCCCGACGATGCAGACCCTCCCCGCGTCGCGCGTGTAGCGCATCGCCTGCGCCACCGCGACGGGCGCGCCCGTCGCTTCAATCGTCACGTCCGCGCCGCGTCCCCCCGTCTGTTCCAACACCCAACGGGCGCGCTGTTCGTCGTCGTGCGTCTCGATGTCGAGCGTCGCGGACGCGCCGACGGTGCGCGCCGTCTCAAGCCGCGCGGCGGGCGCGCCGATGCAGAGGACGCGGAGCGCGCCGCGCATCGAGGCCAGAATGACGGCGGAGAGTCCGACGGGGCCGCTGCCGAGCACGAGCACGGTGTCGCCGATCTCCACGCCCGCGCGTTCCACTGCGTGCAGCGCGGTCGGCAAAGCGCAGCCGCCCGCCATGAACGTGCCGGCCTCCGCATCGTTCAAGCGCAGCACGCGCGTGCCGGGCTTGAGGTAAATCTTCTCCGCCCAGCCGCCGGAGAGTCCGTCGGCGAGGCCGTAAGTGATGCCGTAAACTTTGCGCGCGGGGCAGCGCGTCGAAGACTTGGCGACGAGACAATGCCAGCAGGCATGGCAGGTTCGATGCACGTCGAGAAAGGTCACGCGGTCGCCTTCCGCGAAGGGCTGCCCTTCAACGTCCGACAAACGCCCGCGAATCTTGCCGAGCCGCCCCACGGAGACGTGGCCGGGGATGAGCGGATAGGGCACGCCTTCGAGCCGCCCCTGTTGCAAATGCGCGTCCGTGCCGCACACCTCGGAGAGTTCCACTTCGAGCAGCGCGGAGTCGGGTTCCAACTCCGGCTCCGCCACCTCGCGCACCTCCACGGGCGCGCCCGGCGCGGGTATGAGTGCGACGCGTACTTTGCTCACGACGCTTCGACCTCAAGATAGCCCTCGCCCATGAAGCGGCACTCGCCGCCGACGCGCACGTCCGTGATCTCTTCGCCCTCGCGGCCGATCCTGATCTTGATGAAACTCGGACGCCCCATCTCGATCCCCTGCTCGCTCGTGATGTCCGCCCGGCCGCCCTCGCAACCGACGACGCCGTGGCGAACGAGATAACAGCCGAGCGGCCCGCTCGCGCCTCCCGTCGCCGGGTCTTCCCAGATGCCCATCCCCGGCGCGAACATGCGGCTATGCACGGTCGAACCGGCAAACTCCACCTCGCGCGTGAAGACGAACACTTCCGGCGGCACTATCGTCTTGAGCCTGCTCTCCCACACGTCAACACGAAACTTGATGTTCCGCACCGCCCGCAAACTTTTCACGGGCACGTAGAGAAACGGCACGCCGCACGAGACCACTTCGAGCGGCAGGTTCGTCGCCGCGATCTCTTCCGGCTCGATTGACAGCATCTCCGCCACCGCCTGCAAGTCCGCGACGCGCGCGCCGAAGACGGGTCGGGGTTGCCGCATCTCGATGAAGCGCGCCGCGCCCTCCCGCCATTCGATGCGGACGGGGATCGTGCCGACGCCCTCTTCGAGTTTGATCTCCGTCTCCGCGCCGTCTTCGCCGCGCGCGATCATGTGCTCGCGCGCGAGCACGTAGGTCGTCCCGACCGTGGGGTGGCCGGCCATCGGTAGTTCCTGTCCCGGCGTGAAGATGCGCACGCGGTAGTCGTTCGCGGCATCGTCCGGCGGCAGAACGTAGGTCGTCTCCGACAAGTTCAACTCTTTGGCAATCGCCTGCATCGTCTCCGTCCCGATGCCGCGCCCGTTCGTAAAGACCGCCAGCGGGTTGCCGCCGAACTGCCGGTCGGTAAAGACATCAACCAGATGATAGCGTAGTTTTCTCAAGCCTTTTCTCTCCGTCCGCGACGCGGCGCGATGGCGCGCGCGCCGCTCCTTTCAAATCATCCTCGGCAAACTATTCCGCGAGGCCGTCCAACGCCTGCGCGAAATCTTTGAGCAGATCAACTTCGTCTTCCAGCCCGGCCGAAACGCGCACGAGGTTGTCGCCGATGCCGAAGGCGGCGCGTTGCTCGTTCGTCAGTTGCAGCCCCCACATCGCCGCCGGATGCACGACGAGCGTTCCGTAGCCGCCGAGACTCGCCGCGTTGACGCCCAACTTGAGCGCGCCGATAAATTGTTCCGCCGCGCCGAAACCGCCGCGCACTTCCACTCCGAGCATGCCGGTGAAGCCGCTCATCTGCGCGCGCGCGAGCGCGTGCTGCGGGTGCGATTCGAGTCCGGGATAGTGGACGCGCTCCACCCGCGGATGCTTTTCGAGGAAGCGCGCCAGCGCGAGCGCGTTTCGGTTGTGCCGCTCGACCCGCAAGGACAGCGTACGCAGGCCGCGCAGCAGCAGCCACGCATCGAAAGGCCCCAGCACCGCGCCCGCCACCAACCCGAACTTCCAAGCCCGCTCGACGAACTCGCGCGCGCCCACCAAGACGCCCGCCGTGATGTCGGCGTGCCCGCCGAGATATTTCGTCGCGCTGTGGACGCACACGTCGATGCCAAGCTCCAGAGGCCGTTGGTTGACGGGCGTGGCGAACGTGTTATCGACCATCGTCATGATCCTCCGCTCGCGCCCCACCGCGGCGACGGCGCGGAGGTCTGTGATGCGCATGAGCGGGTTGGTCGGCGTCTCGACGTAGATGAGCTTCGTCTGGGGGCGTATGGCCTCCGCGAAATCGGCCGCGTCCGTCCGCGCGACGAACGTGTGCTCGATGCCCCAGCGCGGCAGCAACTCCTCGATCAACGTCGTCGTGCCCGCGTAGAGGTTGCGCTGGGCGACGACGTGATCGCCCGCGCGCAAGTTACAGAGCATCGCCGTGAAGATCGCGCCCATCCCGGAGGCGGCCAGAAGCGCGGCCTCGCCGCCTTCGAGCGCGGCGATGACGGCCTCGGCCTGCTTGTGCGTCGGGTTGCCGTAGCGCGTGTAAAACTCCGCGGGGCGCGGGGCGGCGGCGATCTCGGCGAAGTGCTCGGACGAGTCGGCGTGAAAAGTCGAAGTCTGCCAGATCGGCGAACTGACGGCGTGCGTCCGGTTGTGTTCGCGCGAGGCATGCACGGCCTTCGTCTGCATGCCTTCCCATTCGTCGTGGTCGTCGTGTTTCATCGCGCCCCCTTCGTCTACATTCAACTCGTCTCACACTCTTTGACCGCCGCGACCGTCGCCACCGCCTGCAACTCTTTCTTCTTGCGCGTGATGATGAGCGCGATCCCCGACATGATGCCGAGCGCGCCGGCGGCCGTGCGCCACGTCAGGCTTTCGTCGAGGACGAGCCAGCCGAGGAAGACCGCGATGGGCGGCGTGACGAGCGGGATGAGCATCGTCTTCGTTACGTCCATGTTGCGCACGAGCCAGTAGAACATCAGGAAGGCGACGGCCGAGCCGACGAGCGCGAGATACAGGAGCGACCCGACGGCGAGCGGCGTCCAGCGAAACGAGAAGGGGTTGCCTTCGAGCGTCGCTCCGAGCAGGAGCAGCGGCACGAGGCCGCAGATCATCTGTCCCGCCGCCAGCGCGGCCGGTTCGATGTGGCGTGCGCGCGCTTTCACCAGCACGTTCGAGTAGGCCACGCCGAACGCGCCGACGACGATGGCCGCGCTCCCCGCCAGCGCGGACTTGCCGTCCTCCACGCTCGCCTGATCCGAAAAGATCAACGCCACGCCCGCCATGCCGAGCGCGATGCCGCACACCTTCCAGAGCGTGATGCGTTCTTCGGGCAGGTAATAGTGCGCGATCACGAGGCCGAACGCCGGAATGATGGTTTGCAGGATGGCCGCCAAGCCCGAAGAGGTGCGCTGCTCGCCCCAGAACAGCAAGCCGTAGTTGACCGCGAAGGCCAACACGCCCGTCAGGGCGATGAGCAGCCAGTCGCGCCGGGCGCGCGGCAGCGGCACGCGCCGGACGGCGATCACGCAGACGAGGACGCACGCGGCCACCACGAAACGCACGCCCGCGAAAGTGAAGGGCGGCAAATCCTGTAGGCCGAGTTTGATGAACAGCCACGTCGAACCCCAGATCAAACTCAGCAACAGCCAGACAACCACGGGTCTACTCATTGAATATCCTGCTCGCTTGAAATTAACGCCCGCGCGCGTGCCGACAAAGACGCGGGAAGCTACCTTCGCGCCCTTGTGTCGCGGCGGTTAAACGCGCTCATCCGCCCGGCTCCGCCCAGTAGTCCGGCCGCTCCACGGTGGCCGGGTCGCGCCGTTCCATCCAGCGTTCAGGACGCTGTAATTCGTGGAAGCCCATGCGCCGGTAAAGCTCGTGCGCGTCTTTCGTCGCCAGCACCCAGCGGCGAAAGCCCTGCAAATCGGGATGCGCGATCATCGTCTCGCCGAGCCATTTGCCCAGGCCGCGCCCGCGAAATTCGTCTATCACGAACACGTCCGCGATCCACGCGAACGTCGCGTAGTCCGTGATCACGCGCGCGAACCCTACCTGTCGCTCGCCTCGATAGACGCCGAACGCCAGCGAATGCTCGATGGAGCGTTCGACCGCTTCGCGCGGGCGACCCTGCGCCCAGTAAGACGACTCGCTCAGGAACTCGTGAATCAACTTCACGTCCAGCCGCGCGCGATCCGTGCTGATCGAATATTCGCCCCGCCGCCATTCCCGGCTCATCTCTCGTCTCCTTTCGGCCTCGCGGCCGACGCCCTCATTCGCCCCCTCCGCCGCGCGCGTAATGCGACACGTGCGGCGGCGGCTTTATCCCCGGC
Organism: Pyrinomonadaceae bacterium; assembly: GCA_035644995.1. Lineage (GTDB taxonomy): Bacteria > Acidobacteriota > Blastocatellia > Pyrinomonadales > Pyrinomonadaceae > JAIVJZ01. The sequence goes on from DASQNL010000637.1 coordinate 5,022, forward strand.
GGGAGGCGCGGATCGGCAACCGGCTCACCGGCCGCCACCCGCAGCGGCACGACGCCCGCCCAGACCGGCAACTCGTAATCCTCCTCGTCATCCACCGGCGGCCCCGTGCGCACCTTGGCCGAGGCTTCCGCGAGCGGGAGCGCGAGCACCAGCGTCGCGCGCATCTCGCCCTCCGTCGGTTGCCGCGTTTCCGCCCACCGGCCCGGCGCGAGGTGTTCCGTCAACGCGCGCAACGCTTCCCACTTCTCCGCCCCGTCCGCGACCAAGACGGCACGACCGAAGACCATCACCGACCTGTAGTTCATCGAATGATGAAAGGCCGAACGCGCCATCACCATCCCGTCAACGAGCGTCACCGTCACGCATATCTCGATGCCCTCGCGCAGCGTGCGCAGCATCCGGCTCGCCTGCGCGCCGTGCAGGTAAAGCGTGTCGCCCGCGCGCCCGTAACCCGTCGGGATGACGAACGGCTGCCCCTCGACGACGAAGCCGACGTGGCACACCAACCCCTCATCCAAAATTTGATAGACGCCCGCGCGCCCGTACTCGCCCCGCTTCGGCAGACGCTTCAACGCGCTCCGCCCCGTCGGCGTAAAACTATCCATCGCTTTATCACCTCTCCGCCCTCCGGCGAACGATTCCGGACGCTTATGTCTCTGGAACCGGATTGGCCTCTTACCGGCGAGCATTGGCCTTTCCCGTCTCGCCGCAATCGCGGCCGTTTCCGTTATTTTATGCCCCGTCGTGTGGATTACAAATAGCCGATTAGCGATTGGCCTTGAGTTGCCATGTAACCGATGAACTACGCCGAGTTGAAATTCAATCACAGCGCCTTCTCCAAATCGCTCGCGCCCGGCCTGCGGCTCGGCCGGCTCGCCGCGTCGGAGTACGTGGCGGATCAACTCGCGCTCGTCAAGCAGCGCGAGAATTTGTTCACGGAAGGCTTGAGCCGGTCGGTCGTCGCCGAGTTGATCCCGGTGGACAAGATCGAGGAAGGAATCAAACGGCTGGCCGCGAGTCTCACGTCCGGGCGCGAACAGGACGCGCCGCGCGAGGAGAGTCTGATGCCGTTGGTCTGAAGAAGAATTGATTCAATAAAGAATTGACCCATTGATCCATTGATTCATCGGTTCATTTTTCAATGAATCAATGAATCGATGAATCAATGGATCAATTCTTCTTCATTGAATTTTAATCAACGCTTTGTTGCCCGGCGTGCCGCGCAGGGTGAGGCTGATCGAGACATCGCCCGCGCCGGCCAACTCGTCCGGCAGGGTGACGATCACTTGCGTCACCCGTTCAAAGTCGGGAAACTTGCCCACGTATTCCACGGTCAGCGGATAGATTTTGTTTTGAGAATCTTCCGCCTGCGCCGTCAACACCGTCTGCGGCTCGCCCGGCGCGAGATTCACGTTGGCCGCAAAGAGCATCACCCGCGTGCGCCCGTCGCCGCTGAAGTTATGGCTTGACTTGACGGCGAAAGGCTCGCGCGTGCGCGTCACCGAATCGAGCGCGACGGCGCGGGTCGAATTCCATTCCGTGAGGAGTTGCGGCGTGGTGACGAAGTTCGTTTTGGGGCGGAGCACGAACAGTCCCTGCTCGATGCCGCTGACCACGACGACGCCGCTTTTGAAGAACGGGTAATTGCTCCAAGTGCCGTTGAAGTTCGGCAGATCGTCAACCGGATACACGTCGAAATAGCCGACCTCCTGCATGGTGGCCGTGGCCGCGTGGCTGATGTCGAGCACGCGCAGGCCGCTCCGGTAGTTGGATTGATAAGCGTAGCGACCGAGGATGTAGAGGTTGTGGTCGATGGCCGTGGTCGTGCCTTCGTGGAAGCCGACGATTGTGGGCTCGTCCAGATCGGAGACGTTGAAGACGTGCGTGCGCGTCTTCGTCTTAAACTTTTGCTCATCGATTTCGTCGTCCACTAAAAACAGGGAGTGGTCGTCGGTCAACCAACCTTGATGCGTGTAGGCGCTGCCGGGATAAGTGGTGCGCGAGAGCAGCTGCGGGGCTTTCTTATCGGTGACATCCACGATGGTCAGAGTGTCTTCGTTGGAGTTGAAGCAAATCTCACGGTTGCGGTAAGCCTCGTCCGCGCCGCGATAGACGACGCATTGCGAATCGTGCGTGTAGCCGTCGGCATCGAAGCAGCCGGCGTAGGCCGGGCGGGCGGGGTCGCGCACGTCGATGATGTGCAGGCCGCGGGCGCACTTGTTGGCGGCGGCGTCCGTGTAAGCGGTCACGCCGTTGACGTAAGCAAAGCCCGTCTCTTCGTTGAGCGTGATGGTGTGCGCGCGGCTAAAGCCGTTGTAGTGCGCCGTGGAGGAAAAAGTGGCGGGCGGGGCGGCGACATTCCGCAACTGGGTCAGGTCGAAGACCTGCATGCCGTGATTCGCCGCTTCGCTCACGATGAAGGCGTGATTGGCATAGACTTTAATCGCGCGCCACGATGAAGCGACGCTATGCGTGGGCAGGTTGCCGAGGTAGACGGGGTTTTCGGCGTCGCTGATGTCGACGAAGGCGGTTCCGTTGGAACGACCCATGAGCGCGTATTCTTTGTTCGTGAGCGGGTCAGTCCAGCCCCAGACATCGTTGCCCGTCCCGCCGCCGATACTGTCCAGCGGGAGAAAGGAAGCGAGGTCGATATTGTGACAGGGGAACGTGCCGGCCATGCCGTTCACGCACGGCGTCGAACCCATCGCCGACAACGACTGGTTGTTCAGTTGCCCGTTGCCGCCCTCGCCGAAGTGTTTCTCGCCGTCGTGCGCCGCCCCCACGGGCGGAAGCGACACGAGCAACGCCAGCGCGCACGAACACGACACTAAGAAGACCAACGCGGATAACTTTTTGCTGTTCATTTTTTTACTTCTCGGAATGGTTTACTTCCCGGCCAAGACACAAACTTATTTCATTGATGCCCGCGCGGCGTTCGCGCGAAGCGTTATTGCGCGCCGCTATTTTTCAAGCGGCG
>DASQNL010000638.1:0-5143 GCA_035644995.1 Pyrinomonadaceae bacterium
CGCGACCGGCGAGCGAGCGTTCGGCGCGTCCGAAGTTGGGGTTGTTGACGTTGACCACCGTGCTCGGACTGTTGAAGCCGAACTGCTGGAGGTTGAGGATGTTGAAGGCGTTGAAGAAATTCGCCTTGAACTCGAAGGCCGCGCCTTCGCCGAGGAAGCCCGGCATCCCGAACCGCTTGGCGATTGACATGTCTATGTTGAAGTAACGGGGGCCGCGAAAGACGTTGCGCCCGATGCCGGGCAGCGCGTTTCCGGGCGAGGCGAGGTCGAAGCAGCGGTTGCCGATGACACGGCCGGTGGCGTCGCGGATCGGGCAGTCGGCGTTATTGCTCCCGGTCAGGAAGGCTTCGTTCGAGGTGTCCGTGCCGAAGCCGCCGAAGTAGGCGCGCGGCCGCGCCGGGCAGAGGTTGGGGCCGAGCGTGCTGACGCACTCGGACAAGAGCGGCGTCCAGGGAAAGCCCGTGTGTTTGGTCAGGATGCCGCTCAACTGCCAGCCGCCGAGTGCCTTGCCGAGCAGGTCTCGGCGATTCCTGAAGATGGGCAAGTCCCAGAGGCCGGAAGCGACGAAGTGGTGGCGCACGTCGAAGTCCGAAGGGCCGCGCTCCTGTCGCGGGTCGAGCGGGTAGGTCGGGTTGGGCGCGCCGACCTGTTCGCTGGAAACCACGTCGATGCTCTTGCTCCAACGATAGTGCGCGTCGAACTGGAAACCGCGCGAGAAGCGGTGCGTGAGACGCGCGAGCATGGCGTTGTAGTTGGCGTTCGTGTCGGTGAGCGGGAAGAAGATGCCGGAGGCGAAGAAGTTGCCGGGGTCGTTCGGATAGAGGAAACGTTGATCGACGATGCGCACCAGCTTGCGGCTCGAACTGCCCTGATAGCCGACTTCGGCCGTGAGGTTGCCCGGCAAGCTGTACTGCGTCTCCAGCGAATAGGTATAGACGTAGGGCGTGGAAACGTCTTGCGGCGCGCCGTAAATCTCCACCTGCGAGCCTGAACTGAGGGTGGGGATGCCGGTCGTCGAATTGAAGGGCAAGGCCAGAGCGGGGTTCACCGGGTAACTGAACGGCGAATTGCTCGCGCCGAGCGCGTAGAGAATCTGGCCGCCCGCAAACGGCGTGCTGAAATCCTGCGCCGAAGTGCCGCAACAGATGTTGTAGCGCGCGAAGAAGGGCGGGTTGCCGCGCGTGTTCTCGAAGACGTTGACGGGCAGGCGATTGTAGGCGACGCCGAAACCGCCGCGCACGACCATCTTGTTGGCGAAGTCCGTGCCGAGAATGGCGGTCGGGCTCCAGGCGAAGCCGAGGCGGGGTGCGAAGTTGTTGCGATCCGGTTCGTAGAGTTTGTCCACGATGGCGATGCGGCCGCCCGTCAATTCCTGCCCGGCCGGGCCGAAGATGAAATTGCTGAGCCGCCCGCGCTTCTCGCGCAGGGGCGTGAAGTATTCATAGCGCACACCGAGATTGAGCGTCAGGTTGGGACGCGCCTTCCAGTCGTCTTGCACGAAGAAGGCGTAGGTGTCGGTGCGGAAGTAGCGTTGGGCGTCGGCGGGGCCGCCGGTGCGCGGGTCGGCGTTGATGGAATAAAAGAGCGGCGCATCGTTGGCGAGGTTGAAGAGACCGGCGAAGGTGAAGAGGGGACGCGCGCCGCCGCTGAGGTTGTTGTTGTCCTGTTCCTTGCGGAGTTCGCCGCCGAAACTGAGGCCGTGCGTGCCGCGCACCCAGCGGAGCGTATCGCGAAACTCGAACGTGTTTTCGGCGAAGATGCCGGGCGTCGTCTCCGAGCGCGGCGGGCCGAAGCGCAGGCGGTCGCCCGGCAGCGTCTCGATCTCGATGCGCGGGAGGTTGAAGGGCGTCTCGCTCGAAGATTCAAGTTCGTTATAAGCATAGCGCGTGGCATTGAAGCGCGCCTCGTTGAGCATGGTCGGCGAGATCGTGCGCATGTAGGAGAGCGTGACGAAGGAATTTACGGGCGCGGTGCGGATGTCGCCCATCGGCCGACTGCGGCCGGACGAATCGGCTCCGACGCCGTTGAAGCGCGACAGGTAAGAACTGACGGTGACCGTGTCGCGGTCGGTGAAGTTGAAGTCGAGGCGCGGGTTGAATTGGTTGCCGCGGCTCAGGCTGGGCACGGCGAGTTGGGCGAACTGGAGGTCGGGGATATTGTCGAAGCCGCCGCCCTGTAGGTTGCCGAAACTCAAGTATTGCCCGGTCGCGCCGGCGGGCGAGCCGATGTCGAGGCCGCCCGCTACCTGGCGGCAGTTGTTGGCGTTGAAACCGGCGGCCGTGCAGGTGGCGGGCACGACGCTGACGATGCGCGGGGCGATGCCCGACGAGCCGAAGATGCGCGCGGCGATGCTGCCGGGGCGCGTCTGCCGGACGAGGTTTCTGAACTCGGGCGTCTCGACGTAGGCGTTGGTGGTGTCCGTGTTGTTGCTGCGCAAGCCTTCATAGGAGAAGAAGAAGAAGGCGCGGTTGCGCGCCAGCTTGAAGGCGGGCGGCGCGCCTTCGCCGAAGCGCGGCAGCGGCAGCGGGCCGCCGATGGAGCCGCCGAACTGGTTGAGTCGCTGGTTGACGCGCTGCACGGGCGCGTTGTTGAAGCCGCCGAACTTGTTGAAGGCGTTCAGACCCGGACTGTTGTTCTTGAGAAAAAGGCTGCCGTGAAAATCGTTCGTCCCGTTCTGCGAGACGGTCAGGACTTGCGCGCCCGAATTGCGCCCGTACTCGGCCGAGTAGTTGTTCGCGATCACGCGCACCTCTTTGACGGATTCCTGATTCGGCGTGATGATGGCCGCGCCGCCGTGCGTCAAACTGTTGACGCTCGTGCCGTCAATCTGAAAATTGTTGGCCGAAACGCGCTGGCCGTTAGCCACGATTTGCACCTGATTCTCGGTCTGGAAGACGGCGCGGTTCGAGCCGCCCGGTCCCGTCTGGTTGGGGAGGTTGACCGAGCCGCCCGTGCCGCTGCGCGCGCCCTGCCCGAAGACGCCGGGCGTCAGCCGGAGCAACTCATAAGGGTCGCGCCCGAATTGCGGCAGTTGGCGAATCTCCCGGTTGGTAATGGATTTGCCGAGATTCGCGTTCTCGGTTTCGAGGGGCGGCGCGAGCACGTCCATCACCGTGATCGTCTCAGACAGGCCGGCGGTTTCGAGCGCGACGTTGACGCCCTCGGTGGCCTCCGCGTTGACAAGGATGTCGAGCGTCTTTTTGCCGAAGCCCGTCTGCTCGACCGTGAGGGTGTAGCGGCCGGGCGGCAGGCCGGAGAAACGATAGTAGCCTTCGTCGCCGGTCGTGGTCTGTTGCGCGCGGCCGGTTTCGTTGTTCGTGAGCGTGACGGCCGCGCCGACGACGTTGCCGCCCTGCGGGTCGGTCACGGAGCCTTGCACGGCGGCTCTGAACTGCGCGCTGGCCGTCGTGGCGGCGAGGAACAGGAAGAGTCCGCACCAGAAGATCGTGCGGGGAGAAATGCGCGGCGATAAATCCATCATGTAACCCTCCAGGAACCGGATGTTTACGAGCGCGCGTGCGGTTCGTCGGCGTGCGGCGCGGAGGATGCACAGGCGCGTGAGTTCAGAGTATTGCCGAGGAGCATGTAGACGCGTCGGAGCCGGGGGACGACTCGCCCAAGCTGACGTGGCGATGACGGACAAACACGGGGGAAGCTAACGGGTCAGCGCAAAGTAGCACTCGGATGAGAAAAATTCAATGGAATTCTTCGTCCCGCCTTGTTAAGCTAAGGCCATCGATCAGACAGTTTTATTTTCACTGATCCGTCGGACGGCGAGAAATCGAGTTTGGGGTCTCTCGGCCGCCGCCTGCTGATCACCGCACACCGCGCCCGCGCGCCCTTCAATTCTTCCGGCTGCGACGCGGTAAACAAAGAAGGAGCCTGATTCATGTATAGACGCAAACTTTTCCTGTGGCCGGCGATGGCGTTGTTGTTGACGGTCGTCTCGGCCTGCACGAGCGGCGACGGCGGCAGCGGCGGCACGGGCGGCAACGCCGGAAGCGCGGGCGGCGCGCGGGCGGCGCGCACGCCGAAGGGGCCGAACGACAAAATCTTCATCGGCTTCCTGATGGACACGCTCAAGGAAGAACGCTGGCAGCGCGATAAGGATTTGGTGGAGAAGCGCGCGCAGGAAATCGGGGCGCAACTCTCCGTGCAGGTGGCGGACGGCGACGACAACCGGCAGATCAAGCAGGCCGAAAATTTGCTCTCGCAAAAAGTCGACGTGCTCATCGTCGTGCCGCACAACGGCGAAGTCGCGGCCACCATCGTCGAGATGGCGCACCGCGAGGGCGTGCCGGTCATCAGCTACGACCGCCTGATCAAGAACGCCGACGTTGATCTCTACGTCTCGCATCAGGTCGTCAAGATCGGCGAGTTGCAGGCAGGCTACATCCTCAAGCACGCGCCGAAGGGTAACTACATCGTCGTGCAGGGCTCGGCCACGGACAACAACGCGCGCCTCCTGCACGACGGGCAGATGAACATTCTGCGACCCGCCGTGGATCGCGGCGACATCAAAATCGTGGTGGATCAACCCGCGCGCGAGTGGCTGGCGGAAGAGGCTCTGAAAATCGTTGAGAACGGGCTTACGCAGGTCAATAACGATGTCGTGGCCGTCGTCGCTTCCAACGACGGCACGGCGCGCGGCGCGATTCAAGCTCTCGACGGGCAGCGGCTCGCGGGCAAAGTGCTGGTCTCCGGCCAAGACGCAGACCTCGCCTCGCTCCAACTCATCGTCGAGGGCAAGCAGACGATGACCATCTACAAGCCCATTCAGCCGCTCGCCCACGGCGCGGTTGACTCCGCGCTGAAACTCGCGCGCGGGCAGCAGGTCGAGACGAACGACACGGTTGATAACGGCCGGAAGAAAGTGCCCTCGATGCTCTACGAACCAATCGCGGTGGACAAAAACAACCTCGGCGTCATCGTCAAGGACGGCTACCAGACGTTAGAGAAAATCTGCGAGAAAGCCCCCGCCGGACAGTGTCCGAAGATCGAGAACGCGAGCGCGGCCGGACGCTGAATTGTTCGTGGCCGGAGCAGCGGCGGGCGATTACCGACGCGAGCAGGCAATCGCCCGCCGCTGCTCCGGCCGCGAGCGGAAAGTCGCGCCCGGCGCGCGAACACTTCCGCGCCGGGC
>DASQNL010000639.1:0-1660 GCA_035644995.1 Pyrinomonadaceae bacterium
GCCTACAAAATTCGCGTCGTCAATATGAGCCTCGGCGCACCGGTCATAGACTCTTATCGTTTCGACCCCATCTGTAAGGTCGTGCGGCGGCTGGTTGACGCAGGGATCGTGGTGGTTGCCGCCGCGGGCAACAACGGCAAAGACGCTGAAGGTCGTAAGATTTACGGGCGCATCCACTCGCCCGGCAACGCGCCTTCGGCCATTACGGTAGGCGCGGCAAATACCCTCGGCACGGACGGGCGCGCCGACGACGGCGTCACCACCTACAGTTCTCGCGGCCCGACCCGGAGCTACTGGACGGACGACGCGGGCGTCCGCCACTACGACAACCTCGTCAAGCCCGATCTCGTCGCGCCCGGTAACAAGATCATCGACGCGCAGGCGTTGAACAACCTGATCGTCGCGCAGAATCCGCAACTCGACGCGGGCGTGAGTCCGGTTGATAACCGACGGATGATGTACCTGAACGGCACCTCGATGGCGACGCCCGCCGTTGCGGGCACGGCCGCGCTCATGTTGCAGGCGAACCCGAAATTGACTCCGAACATGATCAGGGTCATCCTGATGTACACGTCGCAGCCGCTCGCGGGCTTCAACATGTTCGAGCAGGGCGCAGGCCAACTCAACGTCGAAGGCGCAATCAGGCTCGCGCGCCTTGTCCGCACCGACCTGACATCCGCGACGCCGCACGGCGATCCGCTGCTGCAAACCCCCGCGTCGCCCGCGCCCCAAACGACCATCGCGGGACACACCTTCCCGTGGGCGCGGGGCATCATCGCGGGACACACCTATGCGACGGGCGTCGAACTCATCACGAAGTATCAGAAGGTCTATTGGCTCGGTCTGCTGCTCGGCGACGGAGTCATCACGGGCGACGGAGTCATCACCGGAGATACGACGCTCCTGACCGACGGGGTCATCACCGGCGATAGCATCCTGACGAGCAACGGCGTGATCACCGGCGACGGCATATTTTTCCTCGATGTCAACCTGCTCACCGGCGACGGCACGCGGCTGGCGGAGGGAGTCATCACGGGCGACGGAGTCATCACGGGCGACGGAGTTATCACGGGCGATCTCACCTTACAGGCGCAGTCGGCGACCGTGAGCGGCGACGACACCCGGAGGATGTCGGCGGAGGCCGACTGCGGCGTGGATTATCTGGACTACTAGTTTGTTCGCTTTCAACCTGCTCTCCCAAGCTGATTGAAGAGTGCCCGACAAAGGCAGGTAAGGAACGCGATGCTGTCTACTCTCGAAATACCACAACTACACTCGGCGTGCGACGATGAAGCCCTGACGAAAGGCGTGCCGCGCGTGCACCCACTCGGCGGCGGGCACGAGCGCGAGACGCTCGACTTTCTCTCGGCGCGCCCGCTCCACACCGTCTATATGTCGGGCTTCATCCGCGACAACGGGCTTCAGAGTCCGCACAACCGCGGCACGTTCTACGGCTGTCGTGACGCGCGCGGCCAACTCTTGGGCGTCGCCCTCGTCGGCCACGTCACTCAGGTCGAAGCACGCAACGACGGCGCGCTCGGCGCGCTGGCGCGCGTCGCGCAAAACTGTTCGTCGGCTCACGTGATCATGGGCGAGCAGGAGCGGATTCGGGCTTTCTGGGGCCACTACGCCGCGGCCGGGCAGCCGCTCCGGCTCGCCT
>DASQNL010000640.1:0-3400 GCA_035644995.1 Pyrinomonadaceae bacterium
CTCCTGCGCGACGGACTTCCAGGCGACTTTCGCCTGTTCGACCCCGCCCATCCCCGCTTCGAGCATCAGGTCTTTCGGCAACTTCTTCGCGAACGCTTTCGCCATGACGCTCCCGTCCATCGGCGCGCTCTTTTTGAAACCGAGCATCACGGCGTTCGGGAAAAGCGTCTTGAAGGTCTCGCCCGCCTCCTTGCAGATCGTGGCGCAACTCGTGCTGATGACGAGTTTCACTTTCCTGAGCGGCGCGTTCATCTTGCGTATGTCCACGCCGCGCAGGTCGTCGTCAGTCCAGACGCCGGGCGCGCGGTACTGCGCGAACTGGTGGCCGGAGAAGACGAGTATGTCGGCCTCCGAATAGAGTTCGTGCATCTTTTCGGGAGCCATGCGATTTTGTTCGGCTTCGTTGAGGCGTCCTTCCGTCACGGCGTAGCCGTAACGCTCGCGCATGGTGTCGGGGGTGAAGCGGTCCGAGGGGTCGTAGCCGCTCGCCATGTAGCCCGCGAAGGGTTTCCGGCTGTCCGCCCAGATTTGTTTGAGGAGCGCCGGATAGAACTGCGTGTTGTCGGCGACGAGACTTAAGAAGTTCGCTTCGGTGAAGACCGGAAAGCAGACGCGCATCGTCTTGAGGCTGATGTAGAGAGGACGAACCGCGCCTTTATTCGTGTTGTCTTTGATGTCCTGTTTGACCTTCTCTTCGCTCATCGCATCGCAACCGGCGGGGCGCGTCGCTTTGGCGTCGGCTGCGGCGGGTGCGGGCGCGCGTTGAATCGTTTGCGGGGCGCGACCGTTGCTTTGCTGTACGACGTGCGCGAGTTCGTGCGAGAGCAGTTTTCGTCCGGCGTTCGTCTCCGGCGCGTACTGCCCTTCGCTGAAAACTATGTCGCGACCTATTGTGTAGGCGAGCGCGCCCAACGCGCGCGCAGACTCCGCCGCGCGCGCGCTCCTGTGCACGCGCACTTCGCCGAAGTCCTGATTGAAGCGCGGCTCGAAGAAGTCGCGCGCGCCGCCGCCCAGAGGCTCGCCCCCGCCCGCACGCAATCCTTCGATCTCGGCGTGGAGGTTCGCGCCCGCCTGCGGGACGTGGCCGGGCAATTCCCTGGCCTGCACGTGCTCCGCCTCCTCTTCGGGCGAGGCAGCGCGCACCGTGCCGCCGCCCGCACAACTGCTGCACTTGCGTTGCAGCAACGAACCGGAGGCCGTGGCAATTGATAACTGTCCGGCGCGCGGGTGGGATTCGTGCGCGGGCATGCTCATCACTTCGTCTGCGACGCGGTCGGCCTCCTGCTCGAAGCGGTCGCCCGGCGTGCTGACCTTGAGTTTGGTCTGCGCGGCGGATTTTTGTTCGGCTTCGCAGCGCGGGCAGCCGCCGCCGCACGCGCAGTTCGCCTTTCGCCGGATCGTATCGGTCGGAGAGAAACCGTTGGGCGCGTTGAAGCGACGCGGCGAAGGCACGGGCGTCGCTTCGGGCGTGTGTGTGCCGCCCTGTTGAAGTGTTTCGTATGCTGCGTCGAAGCTCATTTGAAACCGCCGCGAGGCTCCCAGTAGAGCAACGCCCTTTCGAACATCTCCTGCCATGCGGGCGAGAGTTTTTCCAGACCCTGCTTGTCCAGAACTTTCATGCCCGGGTCTTCCGCCTTCGCGTCGGGGTCGGCGTCGGCGCTCGCCTGCGTGGCGCTGGCCTGCGCGACTTCGGCTTCGATGCGCCTGGCGTCGAGCAAACTGGATTTGACGACGCTCACGACCCACGCGTGGTTCGGGTTGAGCGGCTTGAGCTTGCCGACGGGTTTGCCGTCCGCGCGCGGCGACTTCGCGTCCCTGTTCATGGTTTGATAGGAAGGGTCGTGGTGATCCACCGGGATGCCTTTCTCCCGATACTTTTCTTTGTACTCGACCTTCTTCTCGGTCGCCTTTTCCAGCGCGGCGCGCTCCGGCCTGTTGAGAGCGTCCAGATAGCCGGACGGGTTCATTCCGGCAATCGTGAAGAAAGGCAGAATCTTATCCGCCTGCCCCCAGTTGTTCTGGATGAAGTGGATGAAGCCCGACGGGGCTTGTTTGACGGCCTTAGCGCGCATCTCCTTGTTGGTGCTGAGTTTCGTGAGCAACTGTTGCTGTAGGTTTCCGGTGCCCGCCGCGCGATTGAGGTTAGCCATCGCGTCCTTTTCGGCCTGCTTCAAGTCGGTGTACCTGTTACCGATTCTAGCGGTCTCGCCCCAGTCGTAGGTGGGCAGCGGCAGTTCGCGCTCGACGACCTCGACGCGCACGGCTGAGTTGCGCACGTTGCCGGAGACGAAATAAATCCGACCGATGGCGTCGCCGGGTTCAAAGCCGCCGGGCTTGTCGGTTTTGTAACGCTCCTCTTTGATGACGGTGGCGACGTGGCCGCTCAGCGGACTGTTGGCCATGATCACCGTCAGGTAATCGCCCGGCTCCAGAGGCGCGGTGTGCGCCGCCGCGCCGCCCACGATGCGGTCGGGCAAACTCTTGTCCTTCTTCACGCCGAACTTGTTCAGTTGCGCCGTCGACCAGGTGTCCAGAAAATGAGCGCCCTGCTTGATGATCTCCAGGCGCACGGCATCGGCTTCGGCAAACACGTTGTATTCAGCGGCTTCGGCGTTCCGTTTTTCCTGCTCCACGCGCAGTTCCGCCGCGCGTTTGTTGTAGCCGCGATACGGCTCGGGGTTTTTATCGGGCAGTTGCTGAACCTTCTGCGGCTTGCGCTTCTGCGGCTCAAGCGGCGGCTTGCCGGTCTTGAAACGGAAGCCGCGCCGCATCAGACTGATCGCCAGAGAGAACTGCGACGCCGGACCGCACCAGCCGTAGATCGCTTGCGGTGTTTCGCCGATGATCTGCGCGCGCTTGTTCGTCTTTGAAGTGGCGACGTGCGCGAACAACTCCGCGACGTTTGCGGGCACGCCAGCCAGCGGATCGGCGGACGTAGGCGTCGCGCTTGCCGCGGCCTGAGACTGAACAAGTCGCGCGTGCCAACCGTAGTAGAAGGCTTCGACGACGCGCTGCGCGAGCGTGCTGTCCTCGGTCCAGGTCACGCCCGCGTAAGCGCCTTTTGGGACGTGGTGTTGGTAGGCGTTGAGGCCGGGCGCGTTCGGCCCCGTCTCGATGAGCGCCTGCACCAGTTTTCTGACCCACTGCGGCACTTCATCCGGGTCTTTGCTGAGACTGTCGCCCTGCTGCTGCGGCGCGGGCTTCTTATCCTTGCCCGCATCTGCGGCGGCGGGGGCGGGCGCTTCGACGCCGAGGTTGTACTTCGTCTGAACGTACTCGTAAGCCTGTTGGAGCGTCTCGTTCTTGAACCGGAATTTCGGCGCGGTTTCGTAGAGGCCGTAATCTTTTTCGGACTTGATCTTGCCGCTCAACAGGGCTTCGCGGAAATCGCTCTTGGCTC
>DASQNL010000641.1:0-3823 GCA_035644995.1 Pyrinomonadaceae bacterium
GAAGTACCAAGACATCCAACGTCGCCTGGCAGACCCGCGCCTCGCGCCGGGCGCGGCGGAGCGCGAGGCTCTAGTGCGCACGGGCAAAACCGTCGTCGTCGTTTCCTGCTCGATCCATTCGACCGAGATCGTGGCCTCGCAGATGTCCATGCAACTCGCCTACGAGTTGGCTACGGCCGAAGATGCCGCGACGCGCGAGATTTTGCAGAATACGATCCTCCTGCTCATCCCCGCCGCCAACCCCGACGGCGTGGACATCGTCGCCGATTGGTATCGTAAAACTCTCGGCACGCCCTACGAAGGCACGGAGCCGCCGGAGCTTTATCACCTCTACGCCGGGCACGACAACAACCGCGATTGGTTCATGCTCAATCTCAAAGAGACGCAACTCATCACGCGTCTCTTCTGGCGCGAGTGGTTTCCGCAAGTAGTCTACGACGTACACCAGCAGGGCGCGAACGGCTCTCGTTTCTTCGTCCCGCCTTTCTTCGATCCGCCGAATCCGCATATCCCGCCGCTCTTGCTGCGCGAGGTGGGTCTCATCGGCCACAAGATCGCCGCGGATTTGCAGGCCGAAGGCCAAAGCGGCGTGATCACCAACGCCCTCTACGATACCTGGTGGCACGGCGGCTTCCGCACCGCGCCCTACTATCACAACTCCATCGGCATCCTCACCGAGGCCGCGAGCGCGCGTTTGATGTCGCCCATCGAGGTGACGCGCGAACAACTCGCGCGCAGCAGTTCGCGCGGCATGCCGAGCGCGCTCCAGCCCGCCACCAACTTTCCAGACCCCTGGCCGGGCGGCACGTGGCGCGCGCGCGACATCATGCGGATGGAGTTGACGGCCTCGCGCGCCGTGCTCTCGATGGCCGCGAAATACCGCGAGCGTTACCTGCGCAACTTCTACGAACTGGGACGCGCCGCCGTGTCGGACATCCGGGGGAACGAAGCGACGGCGGCTTACGTCATTCCGAAGGATCAACACAACAGTGAGAATCTCGCGAAGATGATCGGCGCGCTCGTCGCGCAAGGCGTCGAAGTGTTTAGAGTGGAGCGCGAGAGAAGTTATATGGAACCGGCAGGTACGAGTGGGAGCAAACGGGTTCGCCGGATTCCCGTCGGCGACTACATAGTCCCTTTAGAGCAGCCCTACCGCGCCAACGTGCTCGCTCTGTTCGAGCGGCAGGTGTATCCGGATCGTCGTACCGCCGGAGGTGAGGCCGAGCGACCTTACGATGTGGCAGGATGGACGTTGCCAATGCAGATGGGGATCAAGGTCACACCGATTCCACGACTGATGATACTGACAGCCGATTTGTCACAGACGGCTCCAATCCGGATCACAAAGGAATCGCCCCTCAAACTTATCAATGACGAAACGGACGTGCGCCGCGATCTGGGTCTGCCGTTGCAGGAGGGCAAGACCTCGCCCATCAAGAACCCGCTCGCGCGCGCCGACGTGCGGCTCGCGCTCTACCGGAGTTGGACGAACTCGATGGACGAAGGCTGGACGCGCTACGTTTTCGACACGTTCAACGTGCCGTTTCAAACGCTGCGCGACCGCGACGTGCGCGCCGGGAATTTGCGCGCCCGGCACGACGTGATCGTGCTGCCCTCGATGCGCCTGCGCGAGATCGTCGAGGGGCGGAGCAAAGAGACCGCGCCGCCCGAATTCGCGGGCGGCATCACGGAGGCGGGCGTGGATAATTTGCGCCGCTTCGTCGAAGACGGCGGCACGCTCATCTGCTTCGACGCCGCCTCGGAACTCGCCGTCAAGCGTTTCAAATTGCCGCTCCGCAACGTGCTCGAAAACGTGAAGACTTCGGAGTTCTACGGCCCCGGCTCGATCCTGCGGCTCGAAGTTGACGCCGCGCACCCGCTCGCGCGCGGCTTCGGGCGCGACGTGGACGCTTACTTCATCAACAGTTCCGCCTTCGAGTTGACGGAGGGCGCGAATGATCGCGTCCGCGTCGTCGCGCGCTACGCCGAGCGCGACGCGCTGCGCTCCGGCTGGCTGCTCGGCGAGAAGTTGATCGCGGGCAAAATCGCGCTCGCCGAGGTGGCGTTAGGCCGTGGGCGCATCGTCCTCTTCGCCTTCCGCCCCCAACATCGCGCCCAGACGTGGGGCACGTTCCCCTTCATCTGGAACGCGATAGACTTGAAGAATTGATTCATTGCTTCATTGATCCATTGATTCAATGAAGAACTGATCTGTTGATTCTTTTTCTCAACGGGTCAATGAAGCAATGAATCAATGAAGCAATGGATCAATGGATCAATTCTTCGGGCATCTATCGGGCGGCGGGCGCATCAAAGGTTAGTCCGCCCCTCGTGGTCGCTGTATACTGGTTCGTCCACTTAAGGAGTTGAAAAGGCCATGAGAAAGTTCGCCGCCTGTATCGCACTCCTCTCCCTGCTCGCAATTTCCGTTTCTTCAATCCAAGCACAACCGCGCCCGCGCCGCGTCGGGCAGCCGTCGTCCGGCGGCGTGTCGACGAACGCGCCGCGCACCACTACTACTGCGCCGCCCACGCCCGTTGCGACCACGCCGACGCCGCGCCGCCCGCCGACTCTCGGCGGCGCGATTGACCCGAACGCGGGGCAACGCACCGGCACGAGCAACACGCCCGCGGGGGGCGATGCGACCGAAGTTGACGAGAACGAAGTCGTGCGCGTCAACACGTCGCTCGTCACGATTCCGGTGAGCGTGATGGATCGGGCGGGTAAGTATGTGCCGAGCATCCGGCAGGGAGAGTTTCGTATTTGGGAGGAGGGCGTCGAACAGGAGATCGCCTATTTCGCCACGGTCGAAAAACCTTTCACCGTCGCGCTCGTGATCGACACGTCAGGCTCGACGCGCTACCGGCTCACCGAGATTCAAGACGCCGCCATCTCCTTCGTCAACCAACTGCGACCCGAAGACCGCGTGCTCGTCGTCTCCTTCGACGACGAGGTGCGCGTCCTCTCCGAGGCGACGAACGACCGCGCGCGACTGCGCGAAGCCATCGGCCGCGTGCGTCCCGGCGAAGGCACGAAGCTCTACGACGCCGTGGACTTCATCATCAACCAACGCTTCAACCGCATCGAGGGGCGCAAGGCCATCCTCCTCTTTACCGACGGCGTTGACACTACGAGCCGCCGCGCCACCTATCAATCCAACGCGCAGGACGTGGAAGAACTCGACGCGCTCATCTATCCCGTTCAGTACGACACCTACGACTCGAGCAAGGCCTCGCAGAACGGCGGCGTCTACGGCGGGGGCGGCGTCTATGGCGGCGGTGGCGGGTCGCGGCGCAGGTCTGGCGGCATCACCGGCATTCTCGCGGACATTCTCTCCAGCGGAACAATCAGCGTCGGCGGAGGCAGCGGCGGCCGGGGCGGCGGAGGCAGAGGCGGTGGCGGCGGCGGCGCAAACTGCACGGGCTGCACGCGCGAGGAGTACGCGCGCGGCGATGCCTACCTGCGCGACATGGCGCGCCTGTCGGGCGCGCGGGTCTACCGAGCCGAAACCACACGCGACATCGAGAGCGCGTTCTCGCTCGTGGCCGAGGAGTTGCGCCGCCAGTACAGTCTCGGCTACTACCCGAAACAGCAGGGGCAGCCCGGCCAGCGACGCAACATTAAAGTTCGCGTCACGCGCCCAGACCTCGCCGTTAAAGCGCGCGACAGCTACATCTACAACCCGGCCGGCGCGAACAACAACAACAACGCCGCCAACACCGCGCGCGACGACGCCCGACGGCGTTCGCAACCCGTCTTGCGCAGGTCGCCGTTCGCGGAAAGATAAAGCGGGGCGCAGGGAAAAGGGGAAGGGGTAAAGGAA
>DASQNL010000642.1:0-2997 GCA_035644995.1 Pyrinomonadaceae bacterium
GACCGACCACAGGCTGACGCCGACGGTGGGCGCGCCCGCGTACATGAAGGCGCGCGTCAACCCGATCACGCCCTCGCCGCGCCGTTCCTTGCCCAGTCCCGTCTCGCAGGCCGACAGCATCACGAGCGGCGAGCCGAGTCGCAAATTGAAAACTTCGTCAACGCGCAGGAAGCCGTCGGCGTTCGCCTGGCCGACGAGCGAGAGGGCGAGTCCGGTGAACTGCGGGCGTTCCGCATCGAGCAGGCCGTGCGTGGCGAAGTGCAGGACGCGATAGCCGTCGAGCTTGCGCGCGTGCAGGTTCGCCTCGTTCGCGTCGAAGTCGAGCCACACGTCGGCCTGTCCGCCGTTGGAGCGCGCGAGTTTGGCGATCTCCTCGGCCTCGGAGCGCGTGCCGTCGAGGCGCACCAACTTCAAATTACCGCTCCTCACATTCGTCACGTCCGCGAGCGCGCTCGCCAGCGACAGACGCTGCACCGATTCGCGCGCCCGCGTCGCACCCTGCGACGAACCTTGCAGGCGCAAGTCGCCCGCGTCGAAAACGGGGTCGGCGACGAGGAGCATCCCGCCGCGCCCGGCCGCCGCCGGGTCGCGCTTGGCCTGCCGCCTGACTTCGGCGACCACCGAAGCGGAAGGCGCGTAGACGATCTCGTTCGTCTTGACGAGATAGTCGAGCGTCGAATAGTCGACGCCCTGCGCGCTTGTCACCAGCGACTCGAACGGCACGTAGTTGAGCGCGCCTTCGGGCACGACGAGCAGGCGGCGCGCGCCGAGGCTCGCGGCGGCGGGAGCGACCACCATCCGGTAGAGCGCGTGCGCGGCGGCCGTATACGCGCTCACGTTCGCCGCGGCGGTCGAGGGGCTGCCGAGCATCAGCCCGCGCGTGCTCTCCGCGTTGATGCCCGCGATGGCGCGCCGCACGCCCGCCGGGATCAACTGCTGCCGCAACTCGATAGCCTGCCGCTCGATTCGTTCGCGCGACGGCAGGCGGTGCAGGGTCAGGCCGTCTCGCGTCGCCGCGAACAGGTAAGACTGGTGCGCGCCCAGACTGTATTCGAGCAGCACGGTGGCATCGTCCAACACCTGCCGCTGCACTTCGGCCAGCGTCAGGGGCTTGGCCTGCACGAGCGCGGCGTAGCGCGGGCTGCTCGTCCTGATCTGATTTTCCAAACTGTCGAACTCGACCGCCAGCCGTTCGAGTTCCGCCTCCAACTCCGCGACCGTCGCCGTCGGCGCGTTGCCGCCGGCGAGACTCACGCCGCCGAGGAGATTCGCGATCTCTTGTTGCCGCGCCATGTTGGCGGCTTTGCGTTCGAGCAAGGCGGCGGGCACTCCCTCGCGCACCTCGGCGCGCGCTTCGCCGATCATGTCGAGCAGCGAGCGCGCCTTTCCCTGCTCCACGATGCGGAAGGCTTCGGCGGCGTAGGCCAAAGCCTGCCCTGTGAGCGGGCGCGCGGCTTGCGCCGCGTTCGACGCGTGCGCCGACGCCTGTTGCCGCGGCGCGGGCGGCTCGTTCATCAACACCAACTCCGCGAGCACGCTCGCCGCTTCGTCGAACACGTCTCTCGTCGTCGCCAGAAAATTGCTCCGCGCATTGTCGGCGCGCAGGCTTCCGGCAAAGAGCGTCTCGATGATGTCGAGCGCGGCGCGATAATGCTTGAGCGCGGCGTCTCTGTGTTTGGCCTCGGTCGGGGCGTCATTTGCGCCCGCGGCCATCACCCAGTAAGTCTTGCCGAGTCCGCGCTCCGCGCCCCACGTCAATTCGGCGCGACCGTCCCGGCGCGCGATGTCGGCGGCCTCTTGGTAGAACTTGAGCGCGTCCGCGAAACGACTTTGACTGAGAGCGATGTCGCCGAGACTCGTGCGCGCCACGGCGCGGAAGAGACGCGCGGCGGCGAGGTTCCCGGCGGGCGCATCCCGGTCGGCGGCGGCGAGCAGGTTCCGGTAGCGCGCCTGCGCCGAGTCCGTCCGGTTGTGGTTGAAGTCCGCGCGCGCGAGCCTGAGTTCGCTCGTCGCGTAAGCGATGAAGAGGCGGTGGAAATCGAAGCAGGCGGAGGCGGCGACATTGGCGACCGCGTTCGTCATGTTCGTCGCGTTCATCGTGTTCGTCGCGTTCATCGCATTTGTCGCGTGCTCGTCGAGTTGTCCGGCGGGCGGCGCGGCAGGCTCTCGCGCAGGCTCGGCCGGGAGCGGCGGCGCGGCGGGCGGTCGCCGCATGACGGCGTGCGCAAACTTCCGACCCGAACCGCGCGGGGCTGAATTCCCGGAGTCCTTAGCTTTAAGCGTGATCTTGAACGGCTCGGCGAGTTGGGCGGCCGGAACGATCTGTTCGAACGGTTCATAGCCGGGGGCGTTCACTTCGAGTTTCAAAACTTTACCGACGTGGATCGGCGGCAGCACGGCGCGGCCGGCCGCGTTCGTCACCTCCCAACAGTCGCAATCAATTCCGTTCGGACGTTGCGTCGAGAGTCGCCCTTTCGCGCCTTTGATGGGATTGCCGTTCTCGTCCGCCACACGCAAATCCATGCGACCGACGCCGTCGAGTTTCTTCGGGGCGCGTCCCATGTTCGGCGGCTCGTTGCTCGCAGGCGTGTCCGGCTGCTTGTTGGCGGAGTTGGGTGAACTGTTGCCCGGCGGCTTAATCGGCGCATTGCCGGCCGGTTTATTCGCAGCGTTGTTCGTAGGATTACTCGCCGGATTATTCGTCGGATTATTCGTCGAATTGTTGGGCGCGTTCCTACCGGGCGGGATGATCCGCGCCGTGTTGTTCGCCGCGCTCAAGTTCGACGAATCGCCGCTCGCCGGGTTGAGCGAAGGACACGCGCCCAGCCCCGGCAACAACGCGCTGATGGCGGCAAACGACATCGAACCGCTCCCGGCTCCGCCCGCGCTCGCGTTGTTCCGGCCGCCATTCGCATTCACGCCCGCGTTCGGCAATGCGCCGTCGTTTCTCTTCTCGCCTTCGCCGATGCGTGCGAAGGCCGCGTGCGCCGCTTGCTC
>DASQNL010000643.1:0-9541 GCA_035644995.1 Pyrinomonadaceae bacterium
CCCCTGTTCGCGTGCGGGGGCGAGGGCGTGCGGCGCGAAATCTCTTCGATGCCGGGCGTGTTTAATTTGTCGGTGGACGAGGTGGTGCGCGAGGCGTCGAGGGCTTTCGACGTGGGCGTCGGCGCGATCATTTTGTTCGGGTTGCCGGAGACGAAGGACGAGACGGCGACGGGCGCGTATGCGCGCGACGGCGTGGTGCAGGCGGCGATCCGTGCGGTGCGGCGAGCGGTGCCGGAGTTGGTCGTCATCGCCGATACGTGCCTGTGTGAATACACTTCGCACGGCCATTGCGGCGTGGTGCGCGAAGGCGAGTTGTTGAACGACGAGACTTTGGAACTTTTGGCGCAGACGGCTGTGAGCCAGGCGGAGGCGGGCGCGGACATCGTCGCGCCGTCGGCGATGATGGACGGGCAGGTCGGCGCGATCCGCGAAGCGTTAGACGAAAGCGGCTTTGATCAGGTCGCCATCATGTCTTACGCGGTGAAATACGCGTCGGCTTTTTACGGGCCGTTTCGCGAAGCGGCGGCGAGCGCGCCCGCGTTCGGCGACCGTCGCTCCTACCAGATGGACGGGGCGAACGCGCGCGAGGCGATGCGCGAGGCCGAACTCGATTACGCGGAGGGCGCGGACTTCCTGATGGTCAAACCGGCCACCGCCTACCTCGACATCCTGCGCATGGTGCGCGACCGTTTCGATCTGCCGCTCGCCGCTTATCACGTGTCGGGCGAGTACGCGATGATCAAGGCGGCGGCCGCGCGCGGGTGGATTGACGAGGAGCGCGTGATGATGGAGACGCTGACCGGCATCCGCCGCGCCGGAGCCGACCTCATCATCACCTACTACGCGCAGGACGCGGCACGGCTGCTGCGGTAAAAAACGTCAGTTGTCCGTGGTCAGTGGTCAGTTGTCCGTTGCATGTGGCAATCACACGAGTTGCCGGAGACGGATTTTGAACAACCGACCACGGACAAAGAACAACGGACAACGGACAACTGACGGCCTTTCCTTTCATCTCACTTCCACTTCGACGGGTTTCGCGTCGCGGTTGTGGTCGCCGGTCGGGAAGTTGGAGAGGTTGATGCCGAAGGGGAGATCGGCGTCGAGTTCGACGACGAAGCGGACGGAGAGCGGACGGCCGCGTGCGGCCGCGGCGCGCAGGGCGAGTGAGTCCACGCGCCATTCCTGCATGAGCACTTGCGGCGGCTGCTCGACCGTGACGAGACGCGACCCGCAATTCTTCCCGTTGAGGTAGAGCGTGACGCGCGAGCCTTCATAGCGACCCCGCGCTTCCGGCGGGAGCACGGGTTGCAGGTGTGCGCGCACGACGATCTCGCCGACCTGACGCCAGTCTTCCCTGCCCGGCACGACGTACTCGAAGAAGCCCACGCCCGTCCCCCACACGTAGCCGCTGCCCCCGCCCATCTTTTCAAAGCGACCGCGCATGGCCTGTTCCGGCCGGAAGCGATAGAGCAAGCCGCCGCCGGGAAGCGGGTTGGTGATGTCGGGCTGCGCGCCCGCTTCGCCCGGAGGGCGCGTGAAGGCGAACTGTCGCGGGATGAGATGACGCCGCACGTCGAGCGTATGGTCGGGCGGCGCGGCGGCGCGCTGCGACGTGAAGAGGGTCGCGCCGCGCGCGATCTCGGCGCGCACGGCCGTGTCGCGCTCCTCCGTGTAGTTGATGCCGTAGCCGCGGCGCGGGTCGGGCGTGATGATCCAGAAGATCGCGCCCGCCGCCCCGTTTCGCGCGGAGTGCTCGAAGTAAGCGCGATACCATTCGGCCTGCGTGTGTCCCTCGTAGCCTTCCGGCCCCATGCCGAACTCGCCCATCACGAGCGGTTTGTTGAGCGAGAAGGTAGCGGCGGCGCGGTTCGTGATGAACTCGCCGAGCGCGTCGGGCGACGTGACGAACGTGTCGTGGTCGTCGCGCGGGTAGTTGTGCACGTCGACGAAATCAACGTGCGGGAGGCGATGCTCGTCCAACCACGCGCGCCGCTCGAAGGCCGAGCGATAGCCCCAGGTGCCGGGCGTCAACAGGTGATTCGGGTCGAGTGATTTGATGTAGGCGCTCATCTCCTCGACCCACGCGTGCCGCTCGTGCCAGCGTCCGGGCGGAGCCTGCGCTTCGTTCATCAACTCGTAGGCCATGATGGTCGGGTCGTCGCGGTAGAGCACGCCCGTCACGCTGTTGCGGCGCGAGACGATGCGTTCGACGTGCTGGCGATAGAGGCGGCGCGTCTCCTCGTTGGTGTAAAAGAGCATCGCCCGTTCGACGTTGATGCCGAACGGTTGCGTCTCGTCGGCCGCGTCCGCGACGCCCGCCCAGCGCAGGTATTGCGTAACGCCGCCCGTGTCGCGCCACCAATTGACGAGGCAGAGTTGGACGCGCAGGTTGCGGCGCGCGGCTTCGGCCAGCACGTGGTCGAGGTGGACGAAGGCTGCTTCGTTCCAATCGTCGGGGGCGCGGCGAAAGGGGTGCGTGCGCGGCCAGTCGTCGCGGTCGCGCCCGACCGGCATCACGCCGTCGCGTTCCGTGCCCTCGCCGTAAGCCCACACGCGCAGCACGCGGAGGCCGAGCCGTTCGGCCTCGGCGAGCGTCTCCGGCATCCGCCTGCGATCCTCTTCGCGGTACATGACGGCGACGTTCGCGCCCGCGAAGCGGAACGGCTGTTTGTCCACGATGAAGCGCGTGCCGTTCGTCGTGACGAAATGCGGAGGCACGGTCTTGCGGCGCGCGGCGGGTTCGCGCACGGTCAGGATGATCGCCGCGCCCATGACGAGCGCGAGCACGAGAAAGAAGAAATTTTGTTTCAACGCCTGATGGAGAACTTTCTAAAGTGGTTTATGTGTGCGAGAGGTTTCACGGGCGCGGATTGGTCAACCGGAGAAAACCGATGATGGCGCAGATGCTGCCGAGCAGCAGGAACAACAGAGAGAAGACGCCGAAGCTGAGCACTTTTTCCGGGTCGGTTTCGTTCATGCCGAAGATGGCGACCGCCAGCAGGTGCAGGTAGAAACCGAGCAGGCAGACGCAACTGAACGCGAACCAGCGCGTGGCGGGGCCGAAGGCGCGGGCGCGCGCGAAACCGAGCACGGAGGCGACGAGCCAGCCGAGTATCCCGCCGAAGAACAGGATGAAAAAGACGACGACCGTGAGCGAGGCGAAGCGCGGCGTGGGGGCTTGCGCCAACATGAGCGGGAGAGTCGAAGCGTTGAGCATGCGTTTTCAGTTCCTCATTCGAGCCGATCATGATCGGCACAAGAAATCGCCGTCCGCGCGGAGTCTGTCTTGAGCAGCCACACGTTCGCGCGAACGGCGTCGCGGAATTTCCAGTACGATGTTTCTCGCGCGGCGGCGCGGACGCGAGAAAGCGCGCGGCGCAAATCGAACCGGCGCGCCCTCTCGCGTTTCAGGCCGGGCGCAGGCGACAAGGCTTGGAGCGTCCGGCTACGTGATGTGAATTTCTTCTTCCTTGTTGACGTGGCGCACGAAGTAGAGCAGCGCGCAGATGCAGGCCACGACCGCCAGCCCGATAGCGTACCAGAGCCAACTCTGATTCCCCTCCGCTCCCTCCGATTGCAGGAATTTCACGAAGTAATAGAGTGCGCCGACGCTGGCGATGAGACCCACCACCCAGTAAACGATGTCCAGAATGCGATTCATGTTTTGACCCTCCGGCGTTGGTTGTTAATCGAAATGATGGCAAGCGAACCGGCGACCAATCGCTGTAACGTATGATCCGAAAAATTACGCCAGACTTGTCGGGACAGTCGTTATCGGGCAAAGAAACTTTTTGTGTACGGCGGTTATGTTACCGCCGCCGCGCGCGAGAAGCAAGATAGAAAAAAGAGATGAGGGATGAGGGCGGAGGGATGAATGAAGAAAAGCCCTCAATCTCTTGAGTGTTTTCCTGTTCATCCCTCATCCCTCAGCCCTCATCCTTTAAGGATCAATCTGCGGTCTCCGGCGCGGCGCGTGATGCGGGCGCGGTCGAGATATTCGAGCAGGGGGATGGCGTACTTGCGCGAGACGTTGGTTAAATCTTTGAAGGCGGCGACATCGATGAGGCGTTCGGGTTCGTGGCGCGCGGCATACTCGCCGAGAGTTTCGACGAGGCGCGCGAGGGCGTCGCGGTGAATCAGCAGATCGTTTGAGACGCGCACGAGCGCGCCGGAGTCGATCAAGAGTTGCAGGATTTTGCGCGCGTGTTCGCGGGCGACCTGCTTGTCCCCGGCGGCGCGTGCCAGCGCGTCGTCGAAGGTCGGGGCTTCGAGCGCGGCCTCGCGGTAAATTTGTTCGAGGCGCGCGTGCAACTCGGAGTCGGCGGCGGAGAGCGCGAGCGTGTGGCCGCCCGCGCGCACGATGTCGCGCTCGGAGACGAGCAGCCCCGCCCTCTCCGCCCCGGCCAGCACGGCGCGAAACACTTCCGGCGCAACGTGTGCAAACAGCCGCTCGCGCAGAGTTTCGCGGGCGAGGCCGCGCTGCAAAGGCTCGCGCCGGTGATGCGCTTCCACCTCCGCGCGCGCGGCCTGAATGAAAGCGTCGAAACTTTTCCGCCCGACATGAACGCCCTCGGCCTCGACCAACGCGCCGCCCGCCGTCGTTTCTCGCAAGGCCGCGTCGAGCGTCTCGTCGCGCCAACCCGTGCGCGCCGCGAGGTCTGCGCGCCGGAGTCCGTCGTCGCCCGCCGCTTCGACGTAGAGGACGAGCCGCTGCGCCGCGTCGGCGTCCGTCAAAGCGGTCAGGCGCGCGCGCGCGGCCGTGCGGTCGCGACCGCGATGCTTCGCGGCGAAAGCGTCGAGCACGCTGCCGCCGCCGATGGTGCGCTGCGGCGAATAGGAACGGATGATGAAGCGTTCTTCGGGGAGCGCGACGACGGGAGATTCGAGCCTGAGTTGGACGAAGCCGCGCGCGCCCGCCGCGATCTCGCCCGCCGGTTCGAGCACCTGCACGCGCGCCAGCACTTCCGCCGCGCCGAGATGCACGCGCACGCGCGCACGCGAACGCAGCGCACGCGGGGCGGTGGGCAACACTTCCAGAGACGTGTCGATGATCTGCGTGGCGCGCAGGCGACCGGCGGGCGCGAGCGTCATTCCGCGCTCGATTGAAGCCGCGTCCACGCCCCCGAGGTTGATCGCCGTGCGCTGCCCGGCGGAGGCTTTTGCGACCGCGCGGCCGTGAACCTGCAACCCGCGCACGCGCACGCGATGAGCGGCGGGCAACAATTCCATCTCGTCGCCCTCCGCGATCTCGCCCGCGACGAGCGTGCCCGTGACGACCGCGCCGAAGCCGCGCATCGAGAAGGCGCGGTCTACGGGCAGACGCGCCACCGCTTGCGAGGAACGCGCGGGAAGGCGCGCCGCCACTTCGCGCAACTCCGCTCTCAACTCGTCGAGTCCCGCGCCGCTGCGCGCGCTGGCGGCGACCACCGGAGCGGCTTCGAGAAACGACCCGGCGACCAACTCTTCGGCCTCCGCGCGGACGAGCGCGAGCAACTCCTCGTCCACCGTGTCGATCTTCGTGATGACGACGAGGCCGCTGCGGACGCCGAGCAGTTTGCTGATGTCGAAGTGTTCGCGCGTCTGCGGCATCACGCCCTCGTCGGCGGCGATGACGAGGGCGACCGCGTCGATGCCGTGCGCGCCCGCGAGCATGTTTTTGACGAAGCGTTCGTGGCCGGGCACGTCCACGAAGCCGACGCGCGCGTCGCCGAGATCGAGTTCGGCGAAGCCGAGGTCAATCGTGATGCCGCGCCGCTTCTCTTCCGGCAGGCGATCCGCGTCCACGCCCGTCAGCGCGCGCACGAGCGTCGTCTTTCCGTGGTCGATGTGGCCGGCCGTGCCGACGATAATAGATTTCATGGTTTCAAGTTTCAGGCGTCAGGCGTCAGGTTAAAACAGAAGAACTTGAAACCTGAAATCCGAAACTACTTGACGACTTCGAAATCGATCCACTGCGTGGCGACGCGACGCTTGTCGTTGCGCAGCCGGTCGGTGACGATGATCTGTAGGACGTATTCGCCGGGCGTGAGTTGCGCGCCGAGTTGGAACTGCGCGAGGACGCCGAGACGCTTCACGTCGGCGTCGGGCTGATCGAGGCCGATGGGCTGCTCCGCGCCGTCGAAAATGAGTTGGCCGTCGCGGTAGATGCGCGTCTCGGCGGTCAGTTGCGGGCGGGCGGACGTTTTATCGAGCCGCGCATTGTAGACGGCATAGGCGAGGGCGAGGCGGGAATTTTGCCGGAAGCGGCGCACGGCGGGACTGGCGGGCGTATCCGCCTCCGCCCCGTTGCCTGTCGCCGACGCGGACGCGGACGACGAAGCGGCCGGGACGACCTGCGCCTGCGCCTGACCCGCGCCCATCACCACCAGCCCCGACAACGCGAGGCGGTTCTTCTTCAAGTCCGGCACTTCGATAAACTGGCTGGCCGAACCCGTCCGCTCGGTCGCCGCGTCGCGCACGGCCATGCGCAGTTGATACGCCCCGGCCTTTTTGACGGGGACGTTCATCGTGTAGGTGAGGCCGTCGCGGAGCATCTTCCGGTAGAGGTCTTCCGCGAGCGTCAGCGTGTAGATGCGGTCGGTGGATTCGACGACGCGGCCGTTGTCGCCGAACGTGACGCCGACCACGTCGAGCACGGCCTTGTATTTTCCGTCCGGCTCCCGTTTGAACTTCACATCGTTGCCGTCGAGATACAACATCGAACGCATGAAAGAGCCGTCCTCGGCCGTGTTGCCGAAGAAGGTCGTGAGGCGCAGGCGTATTTCGGGCGAGGCGAAGGGCGAGGTGATGGCGGCGAGAAGTTGTTGGTCGCGCGTGCGGCGCGAGGGGCGCGTGTTCTCGTCGCTCACGCCGAAGAAGCCGGTGCGCGTGCGCACTCGCAAACCGGGTCGCTTGACCCGCACCGAGATGCGGTGGTAGCGGCGGTCGAAGGTCGCGTTGTCGGGACGGTAGCCGAGCAGGTAATAGCCTTTTTGATCTTCGACCACGCGCCGGATGCCGCCGGTCAGGTCGTTGTTGTTTTTGATGAGGAAGCCGCCCGTCTGCTCGGAGAGATAGGCCAGCCCGCTCTGCGTGTCGAAGATGGAGTTGCCGCGGTCTCTGAGCGTGTCCTCGATCTGTTGCGGCGTCATGCCTGAGACATCGTCGGCGGCGGAGAGGCCGGGCACGACGAGGCCGCGCGCGTCAATCGAATAGACGACGACGGAGGCGCGGTTGGCGAGATCGGTCAACTGGCGCAGGGATTGGAGCACGCGGTCGCTGCGCCCGCGCCCGCGTTCGGGGGTGAACAGGGCGAAGCCGTCCGACAAGAGCAGCACGGACTTGCGCCCCGGCAACTCGCGCATCCCGCGCACGACGAAGTTGAGCGCGCCGAGCGTGCCGACGGCGAAAATCTCTTCGCGGAAATCTTCGAGTTCGGCCGCGACATCGTCGTTAGTGCGTGCCTCGCCGTCGTTATCGTTGCCGCGCGGGCTGCGGCCGCCGACGGCTTCCCCGCCCCTTGCTCCGTCCATGAGATTCGCGTTGCCGCCCCGGAGGGGGGCGAAGGCCGAGACGCCGCCGCGCCCGTTCATAAACCACTTCACGCGCTCGATGGCGGCGTGCAACTGCCGCTTGTCGGAGGTGAACTGCTGCAACGCGCCGACGCCCGCGCTCGTGCGGATGATGGCGACGAGATCGTTCGCCTGCATCTGTTCGTTGACGAACCGCCGCAGAGCCTCGCGCACAAACGCCGTGCTCTCGAAGGAGAGGCCGAGATCGTCAACCACGAGCGCCATCGTGCGCCGCACCTGTTCGGGGCGCAGGCGGGGCGGCGGGGCGGGCGGCACCCCGCTCGTTTTATCCGCCGGCCGGCGCGACGCGCCCGCGGTCTCCGTGGCGGCGGCGGGGGGCGCGCTTTCGGTCAAGACGTAAGAGAAGTTGGTGAGTTTCTGCGGGCGTTTGTCCTCGAAGATTTCAAAATCATCCGGCATCAGGTCGGTCACCTGCTTGCCCTTCTTGTCCACGACGACCGCATCAACCTGCACGAGGTTGGTCGTGATCCGCACCACGTCGTCGTCGCCGCCGCCGCTGTCGTCAGGGGTTGGCGATTGCGCGGGCGGCGTCGTTGGCGGGGGCGTGGTTTGCGCGGGGGGCGACGGCGGCGCGCTGCGCGGTTGTTGCGCGCTGCCTGCGAGCGGCGCGAGCAGTGAGAACAGAAACGCTTGCGTGATGAGGCACGAGGTAAGTTTCTTCATGGGTTGGAAGCTCCGGTCGGGCGGCGCGGCTCGGATATTTTCCGCTTGACGCCGGGCAAGTTGCCTCGCTGGATTTCCGCAGGTGAGTGTGCGATGCTCTCCCGCGACCAGACACCAACGAACATGGAGAGCATTATGCCAGAGCAAGCGAAAAACGGCGATATTGTGCGCGTGCATTACACGGGGCGTTTGGAGACGGGCGAGACTTTCGACTCGTCCGTGGGCGGCGACCCTTTCGAGTTCACGGTCGGCGCGGGCGACACCATCGCGGGCTTCGACGAAGGCGTGCGCGGCATGGGCATCGGCGACCGCAAGACCGTCGAGATCGCCGCCGACGATGCCTACGGGCAGCACATTCCGGAACGCGTGCAGGCCATCGACCGCGCCGTCATCACGCAGAGCCTCGGCCAAGAACCGGAGGTCGGCATGGCGCTCGCGATGGAGATCGCGCCGGAGCAGCAGATTCCCGTCACCATCGTCGAAGTTACCGACACCCACGTCACGCTCGACGCCAACCACCCGCTCGCCGGGGAGAAACTAATCTTCGACATCGAACTCGTCGAGATCAAATAAGATCAGAATTGATTCATTGATACATCGGTTCATTGGTTCAATGAAGGAATAAAATATTGAACCAATGGATCAATGGATCAATGAATCAATGGATCAATGAATCAATGAATCAATTCTTCCAGGCTCGCCCATGAAATTTACCGGCAACAGTTTGCTTCGCGCCGCGCTCCTTCTCGTCGCGGTCGCGGCCGGCGTCTCCGCACAGACGACGCCGCCCGCGAACGAAGACATTTTCGTCGTCGAGGTCGCCGCCTCCAAAGGCAAACTCGGATTCGGCCAACCCGCCAACATCACCAACCGCGCGGGCTACGACAATCAACCCGCTTTCCTCGCCGACGGCCAAAGCCTGCTCTACGCCTCGCAGCGCGAAGGCGACCAGACGGACATCTATCGCTACGACTTCAAAACCAAACAGACCACGCGCCTCACCGCCACGCCCGAAGGCGAATACTCGCCCACCCTCATGCCCGGCGGCAAATTCTTCTCCGTCGTCCGCGTCGAAGCCGACAAGACGCAACGCCTCTGGAAGTTTCCCCTCGCGGCGGGCGGCGCGCCCGCGCTCGTGCTCCCCAACCTCAAGCCCGTCGGCTATCACCTCTGGTTAGACGGGCGCACGCTCGCCCTCTTCATCCTCGGCCGCGAAGGCCAACCCAACACGCTCCAACTCGCGCCCACCGACAACTCGTTTCTCGACACCATTCACATCAACATCGGCCGCGCGCTGCATCTCGTCC
>DASQNL010000644.1:0-5324 GCA_035644995.1 Pyrinomonadaceae bacterium
GTCCGGCCGCCTCGCCCTTGACTGGGGCGGCCGTCAGTTGTTCGCAGATGGCGACGCGGTGGCCGCGCGAGATGAGCGTGGCGAGGTGGCGTTCGAGGCTGTGATGCGGCACGCCCGCGAGCGGGACGCGCACATTTCGCCCCATCGGTTTCGAGGTGAGCACGATGCCGAGTTCGCGCGCGAGGAGGCGCGCGTCGTCGTCGAAGGCCTCGTAGAAGTCGCCGATGCGGAAGAGAAGAATAGCGTCGGGGTGGCGACGCTTGATGTCGAGATACTGCTGGCGCAGCGGTGTGCCGATCATCATCGCTCGATGAACTCCGCGAGCAGGTCTGCGACGGACGTGAGGGCGCGGTGAAGCCTGTGCAGTTGTTCAAAACTCAGAATTTTCGTGACCCGCCCGATCTCGTGAAACGCGCCCGTGCGCGCCAAACTCATCTGAAGGTTGGCGCGGTTCGTGTCGCGCTCGCTCGCCACGATGAGAAAGGGTTGTGAGCGTTGCGACTCGTAAGCGCGTTTGAGTTTCGCGAGCGCGGCATCCACGTTGCCCTTGCGCTGCACTTCGAAGATGTGGCTCAGGCGCGGGCTTGTCTCGCTCGCGCGCCACACCACGTCGTAATACTCAAACTCCCGCTCCGCATGATGGCCGAGCACGCGCCCGATGTCGATGAGCATCTGCTGGACATCGGCGTGCGAGAGCGCGGACGCGCCGGTGGGCGGCGGCGCGGGTTCGACGTTGAAAGAAAAACTCGGCGCTTCGTCGGCGATGCGCTTGCGCCCCTGCGGCGTGATCGTCCACAAGCCCCGTCGCCGATCTATCTGTCGCTTGTCGGCGAGTTCACGCCCGGCGCGCTGAACGTGCCGCTTCCACTGCCGGAGTTCGCCGTTGCCTTGCGCCTCGTGCGCCGCGGCGGCGTCGCCAAGCTGCGGGAAGTAGGCGATGAGGCGTTCGTAGAGGTAGCGTACGTCGTCCACGCCGCCGGTCGCGACGAGTTCTTGCAGGATCGGTAACTCCAGACGTGTGACGCCGGGGTAAGTCATTGCCAAATCGGAGGAACGTTCGGGAGTCGGAGTCAGGTGGTGAAACTAATTTGCCTTCGCCAGCAAAAATTACAGGAGTTGATGCGGCGAAGCAAGCCGCGAATCATAGTGACGATTACAAAGTATCAAACAAATCGCATTTCCGTCAGCGCGTGTTCGTCGTCCCGCAGGAACGGTTGAAAATAGCCCGGCACTTCGGCGCCGGGTAACAAGGTGGATTAATTAGCGAGTCCCGTAGGGACGATTGAATCTAACTTCCAATCGTCCCTACGGGACTCGCATTGTATCGTCGCATTGTTACCCAGCCATAAATGGCTGGGCTATTTTCAACCGTCCCTGCGGGACGGAAACAATCCCCGGACACACTGACGGACTATAGCGATTCTTTACGCCGCCCGGCTCGCCGTCTTGAGGCCGAAGCATTCTTGAATCTCGTCGGATTCCAGCGTGTCGCGCGCCATCAATCCGGCCGTGAGCCGCATGATCTCTTCACGGCGCGCTTCGACGATCTGGCAGGCGCGCGCCATCTGCGCGTTGATGATGTCGTGCGTCGCATGCTCGACGCGATCCAAGAGCGACTGGCTGTGCGGGTCTTCCGGTTTGCCGAGGTGGATCGGGCCGAGCGGACTCATGCCGAACTCCGAAACCATCTTGCGCGCGATCTCGACGGCGCGTTCGATGTCGTTGGACGCGCCAGCCGTCATCGTCTCCAACAGAATCTGCTCGGCGGCGCGCCCGCCCAACAGGAGCGCGATCTGATCTTCGAGATACTCGCGCTTCTTCATCAGGCGGTCGCGTTCGGGCAGAGACTGCGTGACGCCGAGCGCGCGGCCGCGCGGCAGGATCGAGACTTTGTGAATCGGGTCGCCGTGTTTCACGTCGAGACCGACGGCGACGTGTCCCGCTTCGTGAACGGCCGTCGCGTAGCGTTCCTCTTCATCCATCATGAAGCCGCGGCGTTCCGCCCCCATCAAAATTTTATCGCGGGCGTATTCGACGTGCTCGCGGCGAACGGAGTCGGCATGATGACGGGTGGCGGCGATGGCGGCTTCGTTGAGCAGGTTGGCGAGGTCTGCGCCGGAGAAACCGGGCGTGCCGCGCGCGATCCAGTTGAGTTCGAGTTCGGGGGCGAGCGTCAACTTGCGTGCGTGAACGCGGAGGATTTCTTCGCGGCCGCGCGCGTCGGCGAGGTTGACGGCGATCTCGCGGTCGAAGCGGCCGGGGCGCGTCAACGCTTGGTCGAGGATGTCCGGGCGGTTGGTCGAGGCGATGACGACGACGCCTTCGAGTTGTTTGAAACCGTCCATCTCGATCAGAAGTTGGTTGAGCGTCTGATCCTGATCGGCTGAAGCGGAATCGCCGCTCCGGCCACGACGACGGCCGAGCGCGTCGATCTCGTCAATGAAGACGACGCAGGGCGCGAGTTTGCGTGCGCGTGCGAAGAGACGGCGGACGCGCGCCGCGCCGAGCCCGGCGAATTTCTCTTGGAAGCTCGATCCGGAAACGGACAGGAAAGGCACATTGGCTTCGTTGGCGGCGGCGCGTGCGAGCAGCGTTTTGCCCGTTCCCGGAGGGCCGGAGAGCATGATGCCGCGCGGGGCGCGCCCACCGAGGCGACCGAAGCGGAGCGGGTCGCGCAAAAATTCGATGGTTTCGGACAACTCGTTCTTCGCCTCGTCAACGCCCGCGACATCGGCGAAAGTGGCTTTCTGTGAACCGCTCGCGTCGGTCAACTCGAAATCGCCGTGGCCGCCGCTCATGCTGGCGTACATGCGCCAGCCGACGAAGCCGATGACGGCGAGCGTCAGGAAGGCGATGACCCAGTTCAAAGCGGAGGCGAGCCTCCCCGGCTGCATCGTGTTGAAGACGATGGGCAGTTTCTTCTGCTCGAAGACGCTGATGATCTCTTGCTGCGCGACGGCGTTGGTGACGATGGCTTGTACGCGCGTGCCGTCAAGTTTCTCGATCATCATCAGTTCGCCTTCGATTGTCAGAGACCGGGTGGCCGCGTTGCCCGTCAAGAGGTGCAGTTCCGTGTAGTTGACGTTTTGCACGATGGGCTGGCGAGAAAAGTAAAAAGTCTGGAAGACGGCGACCACCAGTAGCGTCGAGATCGCGCCGATGCCGGCGAGTGTGAGGCTCGTCTTTTGCGTGCGGGGGAGCAGACGTGAAAATGGCATTAGATATATCTCCGGACACGACGCGTTGAGTTTATTGGGGCACGGCACGCGCCGCTATGGGCTTTCAAGAATCTAAATTGTTGACAGAGGAAACCGACTTGAGATGGCTAACGCGCGGAACTTGCGGTAGGAGCCTATCTACTTCCGAGCGCGGCGGGAGCGGCCGCAACCCTGCAAACCACTCTAGCATCCGTCGTCGCCCTAAGTCCAGCCAAATGTCTTTTAACTGTGTCGGTCGCAAGGCGCGAAAAAATCTTCTCCCGGCGCGTGCGAACCGGAGTCCAAATTCCTCACTTCTCCGATGATAAAAAAATCGGGAGAGGTTGCCGCCGCGCGCTCGATTCAATTGTGATTGAAGTTCTTGCTCTGATTTAGAACACCGGCAGGGGTCGGCGGGCGGCATATTTCCGTACAAGGTAGAGGCTGCGAGAGTCGGTAATTTCGTACCCGGCGGCAAGGCTAAACGGTCAAAGGTTTCAATTAAAAGGCTTTAAGTTTAAACCGGGGGAGGGCGAGGAATGTTGGCATACCCATTGCACTAGAGAGTGTCAGGCGGGTTCACAATGAACCGGGAGATTTGACATCAAAAAACTTTTGCTAAGGAGAGTGTGAACATGTTGTGGACAATTCTGGTGGTGCTTCTGGTGTTGTGGTTGCTCGGTTTGCTCGGCGGCATCGGCGGCAGTCTCATTCACTTGCTCTTGGTCGTGGCTCTCATCGTGCTCGTGGTCAATCTGTTGACCGGCAGGCGCACGGTTTAGTCGGTACGACGCGAGCGGTACATAAAACTTGGGAGAAGGGATGCGGTCTTAATTGAACCGCATCCCTTTTCATTTGTGACGCCGACTCAACGAAAATCCACGAGCCGCGCCTTGAGCGGCGTGGTGACGCGCCCGACCGGGTAGAGATTCATAAACGGGTCGTAATAGGGCGAGCGTTCGTAGAAGAAACGCAGGCGTTCGCGCGCGCTGGCGGCGAAGGGCGGGTCGTTCGCCACGCGCCGTTCGAATTCCTGTCGCAATTTTTCGTCTTTCGCCAGCATCTCGCGCGCCAGTTTTTCCAGCGCGTACCCTTCGCCGTATTCCTTCTGCTCGAAAATCGAATTGAAGAAGCCCCAATAGACGAGTGAATCGGGCGCGTCCGGTTCGAGCAAGTTGACGACGAGACGCCCGGCGGGCTGCGCCAGCGGCACGACGACCGAATTGGCCGCAAAGGTGCGCCGCTCCCGCACGAGTTGATTCTTCTGCGAGACGGGCAGGCGATTTTCAAACGATGCGCTCGCCCATTTCACTTCCGAAAAGCGATAACTTTCCACCTCGACCGTCAGAGGCTCGGCCAGACGTTGCAGGCGGACGCCGTGCGCGGCGAGCACTTCGACCGGCTCAGTCCATTGCGGCGGGATAATGTAGTAGAGCGGCGTCGGGACGGAGACGGTGGCGCGGCTCTCGTTGTAGAAAGGCACTGTGTAGTCGAAGGGCTTCGTGCCATAGACGACGCGCACTGCGCCCGACACATCGCTCAACTCGCGCCGAAACTCCACGCCCTTGATCACACGCGGCACGGATTTATCGGTGAACGCGATCCTGAGCGCGACCTTTCGCTCCGGGTCATACGCGCTTCCCTCTTCGACCACCGCTTGATCCGTCTCTTTAGCGACGCGCAGCCAGCTTGCCGGGTCGCGGTTCACGTCTTCCAAGGCCGTGCGCAGCAGATCGTAAGTCGCGCGCACGCGCGTGCGGTAGTCTTTCAACATGTGCGTCTCGATGAGCAGGGCGGGACGGTTGCGCAGAGGGGCGTAGCCCGTGGCGAAACGCGGCGTGCCGATGAAACCCTCGACGCCCTTGTTGACCGGGTCGCGGTTGTCGCGAAATTCCATGTAGGTGGTGAGCAGGTTGCCCAACGCCTCGGTCGCGGGAACGATGCGCCCTTCGAAGGCCGCACGCATCCAGCCGCGCAGCGGTTGCGGCACGTTTTCGTGCTCCTCGAATTGATACGTCACGTTGTAGCGAAAATCCGCGCCGTCCGTGACGTGGCAGTCGATGAACAACTCGGGACTCCATTCATTCCACAGGCGCAGCCACGCGCGCGTCTCCGGCGCATCCGCCT
>DASQNL010000645.1:0-14691 GCA_035644995.1 Pyrinomonadaceae bacterium
CGTCACGGTGCGGCGGGTCGCGGCCACACGCGCGCACACGCCGCGCGTTGCGCTTCATGATCAGACCACGCGCACGGCCGGGATCGGGATGATGAAGCGACCGCCGCGCGCTCGATACTCGGACTGTTGGGCGAGTATCTCGTCGGCGAAGTTCCACGTGAGCAGCAGGACGTAATCGGGCATCTCCGCCGGCAACACTTCCGGCGCGCGGATCGGCAGGTGCGTCCCCGGCGTGTAATAGCCCTGCTTGACGGTGCTGCGGTCGACGACGAAGTCCAGCGTCTCGCGCCCGAGGCGGAAGAAGTTGAGCAGCGTGCTGCCTTTGGCCGATGCGCCGTAGACGGCGATGCGCTTGCCCTCGGCCTTCAAGCCGCCGAGCAGCGACACCAGGCTTGCGCGCAAGCCTTCCACCCGCTCGCCGAACCCCAGATAAAACTCCGGCGTCTCGACGCCCCACGCCGCCTCTTCCGCCAACAATGTCTTGACCGCCGCAGACCTCTGAGCTTCCGCCGTGCCGTCGTCGCCGTCGCCCGCGGCCTGTGCCGCGAAGATGCGCAGCGTGCCGCCGTGGATGGCGATGCGTTCGGCGTCGCGGATGAGCAAGCCGTGGCGGCGAAAGAGGCGGTCGAGCGCGGTCAGGGAGAAGTAGCAGAGGTGCTCGTGGTAGATGGTGTCGAACTCGACGTGGTCGATGAGGTCTTTGACGTAAGGGACTTCGATGACGGCGACGCCGTCGTCCTTGAGCAGGAGACCGATGCCGGCGACGAAGCCGTTGAGGTCTGCCACGTGCGCGAGCACGTTGTTGGCGTGGATGATGTCTGGGCGTTCGCCGCCCTCGCGGAGCGTGCGGGCGAGGCTCTCGCCGAAGAACTCGCTGACGGTGCGGATGCCGCGCTCCTCGCGCGCCGCGCGCGCGATGTTCGTGGCCGGTTCGATGCCGAGCACGGGCACGCCGCGCCGTCGATAGTGTTGGAGCAGGTAGCCGTCGTTGCTGGCGATCTCCATCACCAGGCTGTCGCCGTCTAAATGGCGCGCGCCGAGCATGCGCGTCGCAATCTCTTCCGCGTTTTCCAGCACGGTGTCGGAGAAGGACGAGAAGTAGAGATACTCGCGGAACATCTTCTCCGGCGGGACGGTCTCGGTGATTTGCACGAGCGAGCAGGCCGCGCAGAAGACGAGATCGAGCGGGTAAGTTTCTTCCGGCTGTGCGAGTTGTTCGGCCGTCAGCAAGGCGTTCGCCAGCGGCGTGCGCCCGAGCGAAAGCACCATTGTCAGGTCGGCCGCCCCACACGAGCGGCACGCGGTCACAGAGTTGTTCATACGGTCGTCAGTTTCCCCTCCGGCGGCTTCCCCTTCGGTCGTTTACCGCCAACGGAGCGTGTCGTCGAGCCGCCCGGAGTCGAGCAGGTACTTGAACTGGACGAGCCGGGTGAACTTCCGGTTCTGAAACTCGTCGGCCGTCAGCTTGGCCTCGCGCACGGCGTCGTAGAGTTCCTGCGCGCCGCGCCGCGCGTTCCACTTCGGTTGGAAGCCCGGCAGCATCTCGTTCAACTTGGTGAAGTCCACGCGGTAGCTGCGCGGGTCGGGGCCGCCGCCCTCGGCGTACTCGACCGTGCAGCCCGGCACGGTTTCGCGCACGATCTCGGCCAGATCGCGCACCTGATAATTCTCCTCGTTCGCGCCGACGTTGAACGCCTGATTATGAATCGCCTCGCGCGGCGCGACGAGCGCGGCGGCGAACGCGCGCGAGATGTCTTCGATGTGAACGATGGGACGCCACGGCGTGCCGTCGCTCATGATGCGGATTTTGCCGGTGGTGTAAGCCCAGCAGACCAGGTTGTTGAGCACCACGTCGGCGCGCAGGCGCGGCGACATCCCGTAGGCCGTGGCGTTGCGCATGAAGACGGGGCTGAAATCGTCGGAGGCGAGCGCGCTGATGTCTTCCTCGGCGCGCACTTTGGAAACGGCGTAGGGCGTGAGCGGGTGCAGCGGAGCTTCCTCGTTGATCAGCCCGTCGCCCGCCGCGCCGTACATGCTGCACGAAGAGGCGTAGAGAAACCGTTTGACGCCCGCCTCGCGCGACAGTTCGGCCAGTTGCAGCGAGGCGCGATGATTGATGTCGTGCGTCCAGTCGGCGTTGAGATTGCCGAGCGGGTCGTTGCACAGGGCGGCCAGATGGATGACGGCATCCACGCCGCGCAGGTCTGCCGCCGTCACGTCGCGGATGTCTTTGCGGAGGGCGGCGAACCCGTTGTAGTCCACGCCCGTCCCGCAGTCTTCAAAAAACCCCGTGTCCAGCCCGACCGCCTCGTGCCCGGCGGCCTGGATGACCGGAACCATCACAGCCCCGATGTAGCCGTCGTGTCCGGTAATTAAAACGCGCATCTTAAATTCTCCGCTCCCTTAAACTTTCTTATTTGTCCCACACCTTCCACGGCGCGCGCCGCTCGTGCCACAGCGTTTCGAGCAGGCGTTTGTCGCGCAGCGTGTCCATACACTGCCAGAACTGTTCGTGGCGATAGGCGGCCAGTTGGCGTTCGGCCGCGAGGCGTTCCAGCGCGTCGACTTCGAGGCTGTCGCCGTCGCCTTCGAGGTAATTGAAAATCTCCGGCTCGAAGACGAAAAAACCGCCGTTGATCCAGCCTTCGCCGATCTGCGGCTTCTCCGTGAACTCGACGACGATGTCGCCGTCGAAGACGAGTCCGCCGAAACGCGCGGGCGGGCGCACGGCCGTCACGGTGGCGATGCGGCCGTGCCGGCGATGAAACTTGAGCAGGTCTTGCAGGTTAACGTCGCTCACGCCGTCGCCGTAGGTCATCATAAACGTGCCGTCTTTGAGGTACGTCTCCAGCCGCTTCAACCGCCCGCCGGTATTGGTCTCCTGCCCGGTGTTCTTGAGGTGAATCATCCAGTCCTCGCACTCGGCGTCCTGCTTATCCACCTGGCCGCGCGCGAGGTCGATGCTGATGCTGCCGTCGAGGCTGTAGTAGTCCATGAAGAAGCGTTTGATCACTTCGCCCCGGTAGCCGAGCGCCAGGTAGAACTCTTTGAGTCCGTAATGCGCGTAGTGCTTCATGATGTGCCAGAGGATCGGGTGGCCGCCGATCTCGACCATCGGCTTGGGCTTGATGACCGTCTCTTCGGACAGGCGCGTGCCTAAGCCGCCGGCAAGGATCACAACTTTCATGAAAGATATTCCTAACAGGTGGCGTCACGTCCTAACGCCGGTCAAAAGATAGTGAGAGCGTCGTCGTCCATTTATGCAGCTTGGCGCGGGCGATCTCCGTCCAACTGGGCGCGCCCATCAGCAGATAGGCCAACGCCGCGCGGCCTTTCTTTTTGAGCGACGTTTCTTCCCGAAAAGTGTTCATCAGGCTGGATACCTGCGCGGCGATAACTTTATCCACGTCGTCCTGCCGCCAGGGGATCGGGCACTTCTGGCAGATCAGTTCGCCCTCCTTCAGCGACTTCGAGACGTTTGAACCCATCCCCGCGATCAGGCTGGATTCGTCTTCGGCGGCGAACTCCGGACTTGGCGTCTTTCTCTCGATCTGCACGAGATTGACCGGCGCGCCGACTGCCGCCGACTCCTCGACCGTCTGCGGCGGCGGGCTGCTCGAACTAAACAGCGAGCGCGCACGCTCGAACGTCGGGTTATTCCAGACCTTGAAAAAACCGTCCTTGATCGTGTATTCGCCGAAGTCCGTGTCGTCTCCGGCCGAGGCGCAGCAAGGCGAGACTTTGCCGTTCGGGTTCAACACGAAGATTCCGTACAATCACGAGCACGGGCGATTGCTTTCATCATGCTTTTCTGTCTGCTTCTGAAACTCGTGCTCCGGATGAGTGATGTCGTAGCCGGGGAGCGTCGATGGCTCGAAGCCTTCGTCGTAAGGCGCGAAGGGCATGATCGCGCCGGAGGTCACGATCTCGTCCGCGCCCCAATCCTTGAACTCGGCCAGAGCCTGCCCAAGTTGAGTTTCATTATGTTTGAAGACCAGAAATTGCCAGACCACTTTCGGCGTTTGCACGCCCAGCCTTTTCTTCGCCGCCTGAATGCGCAGCATGTTCTCGCGCACGAGCTGCAACTCGCCGCGCAGGCGATACTTGGAATAAACCTCATCCGTCGTGCCGTCGAGCGAGACGATCAAAGTGTCCAGCCCGCTTTGCACCAAACGGTCGAGATAATCGTCCGTGAGCTTCAAACTGAGATTCGAGCTGAGGATGATGTCGATCTCGCGGTCTTTGGCATAGCGGATCATTTCCGGCGTTTGTTTATGAAGCAGAGGCTCGCCCCAGTTGTACATGAAGAGGCTGAAAACGTAGTCGCCGATCTCGTCGATGGTCGATTTAAACAAGTCCCACTTGATCGTGGTAGACGGGCGCAGGCCGAGTTGGAGTCCGGTGGGGCAGGCCGGGCAGCGCAGGTTACAGAAGAGGGTCGGCTCGATGTAGGCTTGCACCGGGAAGTTGCGAATATACTTGCTCTTGAGGTTCATATTGACCCTCAACTTAAGCACATTCAAATAGGCTTGCATTTTCTTCATGACACACCTGCCCTTGTATCGGTGGGAAGCCCGACTGAATCCAAACTCGCGCGGAGCGGTTTATTCGTCCATTGCAAACGGGGGCGAATCACGCCCAGCATCGGGCCGCCATACAAACCCCGCGCCGAATTGTCGTCTTCCAGCGAATCGACCACCTGAAACCTGACCGCATCGCGCTCGACGACGTGCGTGACGTTGCCGTCCAGAATGGAGTTGACCGAGACCGTGATGGTCAACGCGCCTTCGGCGAAAAGATTGCCCGGCACCGCGCAGGTAGACGCATACGTGCCGACGAAATGCGGGTCTTGACTGTCGATAAATTCCGCGGAGGTGCCGCCGGAGGAGAAGACGCAGACGCCTTCCTCGTTGTTGCAAATGATGGCCGGGGAGAGGCGTTTGCCGGGCTGCAACACGTCGTACTCGATCTCGATGCTGACGGGCTTGCGCACGTCAACCACGTCCGTCACCTCGCCGTCCTCGGCGCGCACGCGCACGGCTCTCAACTTGACCACGTTATCGCCGGGCGCGCGCTCCGCATTCGGCCACTCGCGCGCCCCCGTCGCCTCCAGACCGAAGCCGAGGTACGCGCTGACGACGCGCGGCGCGGCGGCGTCCTGCAAGACCTGACCTTCGTGAAGCAGGATCGCACGCTTGCAGAGGCGCGCGACGGCGGGCATGTTGTGCGAGACAAAGAGCACCGTGCGTCCCTCTTGGCTGACATCCTGCATCTTGTCGAGACATTTTCGCTGGAAGCGAACGTCGCCGACGGCGAGCACTTCATCGACGATCAGGATTTCAGGTTCGAGATGCGCGGCGACGGCGAAGGCGAGGCGCAGGTACATGCCGCTGGAATAATGCTTGACGGGCGTATCGACGAATTTCCCCATTTCGGCGAAGGCGACGATCTCGTCGAACTTGCGCGCGATCTCCGTGCGCGCCATGCCGAGGATCGCGCCGTTCAAATAGATATTCTCGCGCCCGCTCAACTCCGGGTGAAAACCCGTCCCGACTTCCAGGAGCGACCCGACGCGCCCGTACAATTCGATGCGCCCGGTCGTCGGCTCGGTGATGCGCGAGAGCAGCTTGAGCAGGGTGGATTTGCCCGCGCCGTTGCGCCCGATGATGCCGACCACTTCGCCCGGCTGCACCTCGAAACTCACGTCCTTGACCGCCCAAAAGGTCGGCGGCGCGCCGTTCGAGTTGCGCCGCAGGAGTTTGAGCGGCGCGCGCACGGCGCCGACCAGCGTCTCGCGCAGGCTCCCGTAAGGAGACTGCTGCGCGCCGATGCGATAGCGCTTGCCCAAACCCTCGACCTTGATAATCGGTTTCATCTGTTTGCTAAATCACGTCGGCGAAGCTCTTTTCCATGCGCGTGAAGACGAAGGCCGAGCAGACCAGCAGGACGAGCGTGATGGCGGCGGACAGGCCGAGCGCGAACCCATCCAGGGGCTGCCCGAAGAGAGCCGCGCGAAAGCCTTCGATGATGCCGGTCATCGGGTTCAGCGCGAGCAGCCAACGCCAACTGTCCGGGATGGAATAAATAACCGGCGAGGCGAACATCCAGACCTGAATCATAAACGGCAGCGCGTAGCGGATGTCGCGGTACTTCACGTTGAAGGCCGACATCAACATTCCGACGCCGAGCGCGAGCAGCGTCGTCAGCACGACGAGCGCGGGCAGCCACACGAGTCCGCCGTGAAGTTCCACGCCGTAGTAAATCATCAGCACGATGAGCATCCCGAAGGCGATGGCGAGATCGACCAGACCCGCGCCGACGGCCGCCGCCGGGATGAACATGCGCGGGAAATAGACCTTCGTGATCAGGTTCGTGCTGCCGACGAGACTGTTGCCGCCGTTGGCGACGGCGTTGGCGAAGAAAGTCCACGGCAACAACCCGGCGTAGGCGAAGAGAGGATAGGGCACGCGGCCGGAGTCGATGCCCGCCAGCCGGGCGAAAAAGAAGGTGAAAATGAGCATCAACAGCAGCGGTTGCAGCACCGCCCACGCCGCGCCCAACAACGTCTGCTTATAACGCACTTTCACGTCGCGCCACGTCAGGAAGTAAAGCAACTCACGATAAGTCCACAAATCCCTGAGATTGATGCCGACCCAGGATTGACGCGCCGCCACGACCACCAGCGGCTTGTCCGGCAGGCGCGGCGCGGGCGGCGTGTGTAATGTCTCCGGGCTAATCGCAGTGCTCATCAGAATTTCGGCAGACCGGTGCAAGGTAAAATTTCTATCCGTGCCCGGTGCGGCAATTTCGTGTTTTAAGAATGAAGCAATTTTGTACCGCTATTTGTAGACGCATCACCCCACAAATTCATCGGCGGAATGCGCGCATGGAGGGGGTTTTCTTAATGACCCAGCAGTTTAGCCAAATGGGACAGCACCGTCAAGCACAGGCCACGGCGGCCTGAAACGCCTCCCGGCCGGGGCTGAATCCATCCCGTGAACCGGCAAAAAACCGCCCCGGCCGGGCGTCCCGAATTTACCGGGCGGGCGGGGGCGGCTTTGCGTCGGTATTCGTTGCGGCGTCCGCGGCGGCGGCGGCGTCGGGCGGCGGCGCGCCCGGAAAACTCAGGAATCGAAATCCGGGTATTCCCGATCTCGCGCGATGATGATCCGCTCCGCGCCGCCGTTGTCAGGCCACGCGATACGGAAGGCCGGGTCGTCCCAACGCACGCCGCCCGCGCATTCCGGCGCAAACACCTCCGACATCTGATAGAACACTTCGGTGTCGTCGGCGAGCGTCTGGAAACCGTGTGCGAAGCCGGCGGGCACGTAGAGCATGCGGCGATTGGCGGCCGTCAACTCGACCCCGATCCATTCCTTGAAAGTCTCCGATTCGCGGCGCAGGTCGATGATCACGTCGTAGATCGCGCCCATCGTGCAGCGGACGAGTTTGGGTTGCGCGTGCGGCGCGGTTTGGAAGTGCATTCCGCGCAGCGTGCCCCGGCGATGATTGAAAGAGATGTTGCACTCGACGAGGCGCGCGTCCAACCCGCGCGCCTCGAACTCGCGCGCCGACCAACTGCGCGCGAAGAACCCGCGTTGGTCGGCGAACAACTCCTGCTCGATGACGAACGCGCCCGCCAGTTTCGCTTCGTTGAAGATCACGACCGCTTCACTTCGCTCCGATCAGATTTAAACTCGCCCGCCACACGGGCTTTCAAGTCTAGCACAAGGCGCACGCGGGGCATTCGCCGCAGTTAGCGTTTCTTGACACTCTTTCAAACGCGCACCTATACTCCGTCACTTGATTGATTCGACCATAAGCAGAACCCAACATTTACAAGCAACTCTATCTTCGGGGGGCGAGGTGTGTCGGCACAGACCAATTCATCCGCGCCCGTCCCGTTCAAGTAG
This sequence comes from Pyrinomonadaceae bacterium, assembly GCA_035644995.1. Classification (GTDB taxonomy): domain Bacteria; phylum Acidobacteriota; class Blastocatellia; order Pyrinomonadales; family Pyrinomonadaceae; genus JAIVJZ01. The sequence continues at coordinate 7,914 of DASQNL010000645.1, forward strand.
GGACACGGATGGCGGGCATCTACATATATTAAGACATGCTGAAAGAGGTCTGAGGCGGCAGCGTCTCGCCGGTTGACCTATTGGAGACATCGTGAACATCACCGAACTCTTAGAAAATCCGCCCCCCATCCACCGCCCCGGCGGCGGCGAGGAATTCATGCAGATGGGTCTCGCGCCGCAAGTCCTGACCTTTATCGATTCGCGCATCAACGCCGACTCGCACACGCTTGAGACGGGAGCGGGCGTCTCCACCATCCTCTTCGCCATGAAGGGCGCGCGCCACACGGCCATCACGCCCGTGGCCGGCGAGATCGAGCGCATTCAGGACTACTGCCGCTCGCAGGGCATCGACGTGGGGAACATGAATTTCGTCTGTGAGCCGTCCGCGCTCGCCCTGCCGCGCCTCGACCCGACGCCCCTCGACCTCGTCCTCATCGACGGGCTGCACGGCTTCCCCTCGCCCTTCATCGACTTCTTCTACACGGCGGGCAGGCTCAAGATCGGCGGCCTGCTCATCATCGACGACATTCAACTACAGCCCTGCGCCTACATGAGAGACGTGCTGGCGGAGCAGCCGCAGTGGAGCTGCGAGGCCGATTTTTCGCCGCGCTCGATTGTCTTCCGGAAACTGGCCGAGGGCACCGAATGGGGCGACTGGACGGATCAACCCTACGTCTTAAGGAACAGCGGATATAACACTTCGACCTCCGCCAGCCGGTTCATCACACACCTCCAACGCGGCGAATTCTCGGAGATCGCCAAAAAAATCAAGCGCAGGCTCTCGATAGGTTAGCCGGGAAAGTTCGTGAGCGCGGAGCGGAGTTTCTTCCGGCGGCGCGGGCGGCGCGCAGGTGAAAGTTCGCGCGCACGCGCGCCGCCGGAGTCTCGCCGGAATTGTCGTGCTGCCGTCATGCTCCCGGCACGGTCTAGCGCGCCGCGCTCCCCCATCTCCGGTGCGAAGCGATCTTCGACGCCGCGCCGACGATTCGGGGCGGCGTGTCGGCGATATTCTCCTCAAAGATATTATTGTTCGCGCCCGTGTCGGGCATTTCCGCGATCAGGTCGCTCGTCCCGTGCGCCGCCGGGTGAATCTTCACCTTGTTGCGGCTGACGCGTGAGTTCTTCACACCCATCAGACTGATCGCGATGTTTCCGCCGCCGCTCACGCCCGTCAACTCGTTATCCTGAATAACGTGCTCCGAGCCGTAGGCGATAATGCCGCAATTCGTCGTGCGCTGAATCTTGTTGTTGGCGACGGTGACTTTGCGCGTCCCCGCCGAAACGAAGATGCCGTAAACCATGTGCGCTTGCAGCCCCGGCGTCAAAGCGCTGCCGATGAGGGTGTTGTTGCGCACCTCCACGGGGCCGTAGTCCGCCTGCCCGGACGATTGCACGTTGATGCCGTTGCCGGCGAAAGGCTGCGGCGAGTTTGAGAAGTCGAGCATGTTGCCCTCGATCCTGATGTCCTGCGCCGTATCCGAAACCGTGTTCGTTTCGATGTCGATCCCCGCGCCGTTGCTCCCTGAGAGACGGTTATGATCTTTGATGACGTTATTGACGATCTGCACGTCGCGGCCGTTGACGACGTTCAAGCCCTGATTCTGGACTTGAAAGAGGCGGTTGTTTCTCATCACGATGCCGCTCGCGCACTCGCGCTCGACGCCCGCGCCGCGGCACCCGCCGGGCGAGGCGGATTGCGCCGAACCGCCCGCCGTGATGCCGTTGCCGGTCGTCTGGTTGAGAAACACGTTTTCGACCACCATCCAGTGCGTGTTTCCGATCTCGATGGTGGAATAGGTGCCGTTGGAGGCCGCCTTCTGCTGCCCTTTGATCTGCAAGTCGCGGATGGCGACGTTGCGCGTGACGCCGTGGAAGTAGCCGCCGTCCGTCAGCACCGAAGAGATGTAGGGCGCGAACACGGTCGGGCGATTCGTGATGGGCGGCTCGACGATGATCGACTCCCACCCGTCGCCTTTGATCGTCACGTCGTCGCGATAGCGAATCATCCCCAACTCGGTCTGAATATCCTGCGACGGGTTGCCCGTGAAGGCTTGATGCAGCGTGTAAGTCCCGGCGTGAAACCAGAGCGTGCGGCCGCGCGAGAGGTTGACGTAAGTGGAGATCGTGCCGCCGCCGTTGACGTGAATCTCGCCGCCCGCCCCGCCCGCGCCGAGCGCGGCGTCGCACGCGTTGATCTTCGCGCCGATGTCCGCTCCGGGCATCGCCAGCGATGCCGTTCGACAGAGCCGCGCCGCCGGAGCGGATGAAGTATTGACGCCGCCGCCGCTCGTCGTCCGCGTGCGTCCCTGCGCGAAGGCCGCGGGCGTTGAGGCGGCCAAGACCGCACAAGTTAAAATTGCCGTGATCATTGCTCGCATAACTCTTCTCCGCGGATACGTCCGCTCGATAATTAAATTTCGCTTCATTTCGTTTCCGCCTCTCGCCCGCTCTCGCGCCGGAGACTCTGCGGGCGCGCCGTCGTCGTTTAGAGAGCCTGTGTGGTGCGCGGGGTTTGCCCCGGCGCGCGTTTATTTTGCGAACGGCAGCGCGAACACGGTCTGCGCGCCGGAAGCTAACTCTGATGCGGAGACGCGCGCCGCGGGAAACTTTTTCTTTGACCTGCCATAGCGGACTGTGTTAAATCCACACCACATTTGTAAACGTACATCGAGCACACCGGGTTAAAGTCCATCCGTTTTCCGTGTGTCCTTGCCGAGAGTTTCGATGCAGACCGGCAAGGAAACCAAGCATGCGGAACGTTTCGTTCAGGGAACTTAATTTCCGACCGGCGGTCGATGCGCCGCCGACATGACACATACACGGCAATCTTGCCACGAACCCGGACAATTTGCGCGGACGCCCGGCATGGGCTGAGCGTCCGGCGTGCGAATTTCGCCCTATACCCATTGAAGAGAAAGAGAAAAACGATGAAACAATCTCCTAGAGCTTTTACCTTTCCCGGCCTCCTGCGCGCGGGCTTGTACGCCGTTGCGCTCGCGGCGTTGGTGGCCGCGAGCGGCAGCCTGAGCAGCGTCAACGTCTCGGCGAACCACCCCGTCTTGGTCGAAGGCAACTGTGACAGCCCCGTGCCCGGCACGACCATCGTCGCCGCCGGCACCTGCGGCGACTACGACGGCGACGGCCGCATCGGCACGGCGGAAGACACGGACGGCGCAGACCGCATCTTCGGCACGCTCAAAGCCGCGCTCGGCGCCGGCACGGGAGCCGCCGCCGGAACCGGCGCGAACAACAACGGCCGCATCACGATTGTGAAGTCGGGACGCTTCGCCGAATTTTTGCTCATCGGCCAGACCATTCCCGAATACCCCGATCAAGGGAGCGCGAATCCCGGCAACGTGACGATTGAAGCCGCGCCCGGCGTGGAAGCCAACATCGACGCGGTGCTTCAGGGCGATCCGGCCGGCGGCAACACCGCCCGCCAGGCCGGTTACGGCATCGTGATCTATAACGGCTCGAACACGACCCCCACCACCGTCGTCACTTTGCGCAATCTGGTCATTCGCAACTTCGCGCGCGGCATCTTCAGCGCGGGCAGCACGCGCATCAACATCGACAACTGCCGCATTGAAAACAACCGCGACTACGGTATCTACCTGACCGACTTCGGCCGGGTCGTCATCTCCCGGTCGCAAATCCAGAGCAACGGCTTCCGCATTCCCGTGAGCGGGCCGTCCAGCCCCGGCGCGGGGATCGGCATGGAGGACGCCGTCCAACTGCGCGTGTATGACTCCGTCATCTCGAACAACTCCGGCCCCGGCATCGTCAACTTCACCGGGTCGCCGTCCAACCTCGTGCTCTACAAGGTCATCACGGCCTTCAACAGCTCCGGCGTCGACGGGCCGTTCACCATCGCGCCCAACCCCAACTATTCGAACTAGACGAACTTTCGCAGCAGGTTCGACGTGAAGCGGAGAGCGGCCGTGGAGGCGACTCGCAAGTCGCCTCCACGGCCGCTCTCCGCTTTCCCTCATCGCCCGGACGACGTGCGCCGTCAGGCTCCGGTCGAGGACGGGTAAAAAATTTCTCCGGTCGCGGTTCAAGCGTCCGCCTCCCGCCGCCGCTCCCGGCGTTTCTAATCCGGAGCGAAACTTTCGCGCCAGTCGGCCGCTTCGACAAACTCCGGCTGTTCTTCCTTCAAGAGCACGCAGGTTTCGAGCACGAGCGCATCCATCTCGGTGCGCATGAAGCAACGGTAGCTGTCTTCGGGCGTGCACACGATGGGTTCGCCGCGCACGTTGAAACTCGTGTTGACGACGACGGGGCACCCGGCCTTCTGCCGGAAGGCTTCGATGATCTCCCAGTAGAGCGGGTTCGTCTCGCGCCGCACGGTCTGGATGCGCGCCGAATAATCGACGTGCGTGACGGCCGGGATGTCGGAGCGGACGGTGTTGAGTTTTTCGATGCCCCAGAGGGCGCGCTCCGCTTCGGTCGCCTCGCGGCGGCGACTGTGAATCACCTCGGCCACGAGCAGCATGTAAGGGCTGTCGGCGTTCAAATCGAACCACTCGCCCACCTGCTCGCGCGTCACGCTCGGCGCGAACGGCCGGAAGCTCTCGCGGTATTTGATCTTCAAGTTCATCACGGATTGCATGCGGTGAGAGCGCGCGTCGCCGATGATGCTGCGCCCGCCGAGAGCGCGCGGTCCAAACTCCATCCGACCCTGATGCAGCCCGATCACCTTCTCGCTCGCCAACAACTCCGCGACGACTTGCGGCAACTCCGCGCGCCCGTATTTCCGGTAAGGCAGTTTTCGCCCGCGCAGAAACTCCTCGATCTCCGCTTCCGTGTGGCGCGGCCCGAGGTAAGAACCCTTCATCCCGTCGGCATAGGGCGGAATGTTCCCGTCGGCGTGGCGCGGCGACGCCCAGGCGCCCGCGCGTTCCGGACTCAGGCGCGGCTGCCCCAGATAGCGATGCCAGATGGCGAGCGCGATCCCGGCCGCGCCGCCCGCGTCGCCCGCGGCCGGTTGAATCCAGATGTCCTCGAACGCGCTCTCGCGCAAAATCCGGCCGTTGCCCACGCAGTTCAAAGCGACGCCGCCCGCCATGCACAGTTTCCGCGCGCCGGTTTCGCGGTGGGCGTAGGCGGCCATCTTCAACATCACTTCCTCGGTGACGACCTGAATGCTGCGCGCCAAGTCCATTTCGCGCTGCGTCAACTCCGACTCAGGACTGCGCGGCTTGTCGCCGAACAGTTTCGCGAACGCCCGGCTCGTCATTTTCAGACTGTGCGAGTAGCCGAAGTATTCGTGATTCATGCGCAGACTTCCGTCGTCGCGTATCTCGACGAGCCGGTCGCGGATCAACTCGACGTACTTCGGCTCGCCGTAGGGCGCGAGTCCCATCACCTTGTATTCGCCGCTGTTGACGCGGAAGCCCGTGTAGTAGGTGAACGCGCTGTAGAGCAGGCCGAGACTGTCGGGGTAGCGCAACTCCTTGAGCAGCGTGACCTCGTTCGCGCGCCCGACGCCGATGGAACTCGTCGCCCATTCGCCGACGCCGTCCACGGTCAAGATCGCGGCCTCTTCAAACGGCGACGGGTAGAACGCGCTCGCCGCGTGGCTCTCGTGGTGGTCGCCGAACAGCAGTTTCCACGCGAACTGTTTCGCGCGCCGGCGCGCGTCCTTTTGGTCTTCGATGCCTTCGACGCGCGCCATCTCCGCGCCGATCAAGTCCGCCATCCAGAGCTTCTCTTTCATCCACGCGGGTATCGCTTTGAGGAAGGAAGGGAAACCGGCCGGGGCGTAATCGAGATAAGTTTCGAGGAGCCGCTCGAATTTCAGGAGCGGTTTGTCGTAGAAGGAAACGTAGTCGAGCGTGGCGGCGGTCAGCCCGGCTTCGGCGAGGCAGTAGCGCACGGCGTGAGTCGGGAAACGGTGGTCGTGCTTGCGGCGCGTGAAGCGTTCCTCCTGCGCCGCCGCGACGATCTCGCCGTCCACGACGAGACACGCCGCCGAGTCGTGATAAAAAGCTGACAGTCCGAGGATGCTCGTCACGAGGGATTCACCTGTCGCCGTCCTGCTAGAACAGCGGGTAGAGAAACGGGGCGAGGGCGGACGACTGCGCGAAGACGAGCGCAAGCCCCGTCAGCACGAGCACGAAGATGATCGGCAAGAGCCAGTACTTTTTGTTGTACTTCATCAACTCCCACAACTGGAGCAGAACCTGCGATTTCGACATTGACCTCTCTCTCGACCTTCCTAGTACATCTTTTCGTAGTGCTTCCGGTCAGCCCGCCGTTCGGTGTAAGGCTTCCAATATGATTCGGTGCGCGCGGCGCGACGGCCGAGCGGGTCGCCGCCGGTCAGCCGACGCACGAGTCCGATGGGCGTCACGATGAGGAAGAAGACGACGCCTAAAATAATGCGCGTCGAGACGAAGCCCATCGCCCCGGCCAAGTTCATCCAGAGGCGATTCGGCACGACGAGCGACCGCGGCAGAAACGCGCCGAGGAGCATCAGCGTCGCGCCCAAACAGGGCAGCGCGACGGAGAGCGTCGGGTATCTCCCGCGATACAGCCACCAGCCGCCGAGCGCGACGAGGACGCCGCCGACCAGCAACCCGAACTCCCGCTCCGCCCGGAATGCACGCCGCCCGCGTCTCGCATCACTTGTGCCGACCTCAACTCTCGTCAAATGTTCTCCACACCGTTTCCGCCCGAATCTCCGCCCGCCGCGCTCAAGAAGTCAATGTAACCGCGCCTTCTTCGGAGCGTCAAGCAACCGCCCCGCGCCGCTTGCGGAAGCGGCGCGCCGGGG
>DASQNL010000646.1:0-4912 GCA_035644995.1 Pyrinomonadaceae bacterium
GGCCGACCGCGAAGATCAACTCGCCGCCGCGCGCCAACTCCCGAAAGACGTTGCGATCCAGATGCCCGCCGCGCCCGTCAGAGACGCAACCCCGGCGGCGACGACAAACACGGCCGCTGCCGCCGACACTCAGCACGCCTACGCGCCCGCGCCGAAAGTTCTCATGGGGGCGATGCCCGACGCTTCCGCCGCCAACGCTAACAACGCCGCCGCCGCCGTCGTCAATAACACCGGCGCGGCGACAGGCGGCGTTGTCGTCAACCAGGAAGCGAGCAAACAACCCGCGCCCGCCGTCTCAAACGGCGCGCCCGCCTCGTCATCGTCGTTTGTGCCCGTCTCGAATTCCGGCGCGAACGTATCACCCGCGCCCGCCGCGGACGTTAATCCAAACGCCGTCCGGTTGACGAACGCGACGTTGAAGACGAACGCGCCGAACGCGACGACAACAAATGCGCCGACGAATGTGACGCCCGTTCCCGCGTCGGAGAAACCCGCCGTCGAGAAAACAGTTGAGAAAACCGCGACGCCGCCCGCCGCCGCCGCAGTAGTAGCGGGCGCGGCGAGCGCGCCGGCAAACGCCGCGCCGCTCGGCGTCATGGCGGAGGGCGGCACGCTGCTCTACGTCCTGTCGGGACAGAAGGAGATGCGCGTCGGCGAAAAGCAACGTCTGATGTTGCTCGTCAAGACCTCGACGCCGCTCGGACTCGCGGCCGCGACGCTCAGGTTCGACCCGCGCGTCGTCGCCGTGCGGGGCGTCACGCACGGCAGTCTCTTCGGCGAGGCGAAAGAATTGTTGCCGACGATCACGCCCTCGATTGACCCGCGCGGCTCGCTGCTCGCGCTCATCGCGCCCGCCGCGAATACCCCGATCAACGGCATGGGCGTTTTGCTGTTCGTCGAAATCGAAGCGGTCGCCGCGGGCGAAAGCGACATCGCGCTCGATCAGAAGGGCGTGCATCTCATGTCCGTCGCCGGTCAGAACGTGGCGACGCAACTGGCGCACACGCGCCTCGTCGTTAAGCAGTAACGCGGCAGGCATCCGCAAAGGACGGCTCAAGCTATGGAAAAGGGCGCGCGAGGAGGGATAAGGTCGGGAGAGGCGGCGCGGCGGCGGTTCGCCGTGCGCGTCCCGCGCGCCCTCGCCCTCGCCCCGCGCCGCTCGTCGCAGGGCGGGTGGACGCTCATCGAACTCGTCATCACCATGACGGTGCTCGCGGTTCTCTCGATGGGTGTGATCCCGATGGTCAAGACGGCCGTCAAGCGGCAGCGCGAACAGCAACTCCGGGACTCTCTGCGCGAGATGCGCGAGGCCATCAAGGATTTTCACCGCGACGCCTTGAATAGCCCTTATCTGGATCAAATGCCGGGTGCGCCGCCGGGCGTACCGCCGACCGTGCCGCCGCCGCCCGGCGTGCCGGGACAGCCCGCGGCCGGGGCGGGCATGGTCGCGCCCGACCCGCGCACCAAAGTGGCGATTGCCGACAAGACCCTGTTCGGCGTGGACAACCCCGACCGCTTCCCGCCGAAACTGGAAACGCTGGTGGAGGGCGTCAACGTCGCGCCGCGCGTGCAGCAGGTGGGCGGAGACATCAACAAGAACTTGCTGGATCAACAGTCGCCGCTCGCCTTCAAGAAGAAAGTTTACCTGCGCAAGATTCCCGTCGACCCGATGACCGGCAAGGCCGAATGGGGCATGCGCTCCTGTTACGATTCGCCGGACTCCGGTTCTTGGGGCGGCGAAAACGTCTTCGACGTTTACTCGAAATCGACCGACACCGCGCTCAACGGGCAGAAATACAGTGATTGGTAAAATGGAAACAACCTTGAGCCGCGAGCCGCGAGCGATGAGCCGTGGGGAGAGAGCGGGAGGCCGTGCGGATGCGCCGCGCGCCGCACGCCTCATACGTCTCCATGGATTGCGCCGCCGCGCTTTCGCGCTTTCGCGCGTGCGTTCTACGCCGGCGCGCCAGCCCGGTTTCACCCTGCTCGAATTGATGATCGTTATCTCGATCATCATCATCCTCGCCATCATCGTGCTGCCGCAGTATCAGAAGACGGTCTTGCAGGCGCGCGAGTCGGTGTTGAGAGACGATCTGGCGCAGATGCGGAAGCTGCTCGACCAGTATGCCGCCGACAAGGGACGACTCCCGCAGTCGCTCCAAGACCTGGCCGCCGAAGGTTATCTGCGCGAAGTGCCTGTCGATCCGATCACGGGGCAGCGCGAGTGGAACACGGTGATGGGGGCGGACGCCAACTCGGCCGAAGGCGGGCAAGGCATCGTTGACGTGCGCAGCACCTCCGGCGACATCTCAAGCGACGGCACGACGGCCTACAGCGATTGGTAACGAAAAGCCCTGAATCGCCAATCGTCAATCGTGAATAGCAAGAACAGTTCTTCTCTATTCACGATTGACGATTGGCGATTCGCTGATTCTTATGAACTCTTTTTCCAGGCTGATTAAACCGCGACTGCCTTCGGCCGCTGTGGGTTTGACGGGCGAGGGCGTGGCGGTCGTTTCGCTGGATCGCAAGCGCGACGGGACTCTGCTCGTGCGGCGCGCCGGTTACGTGCCGCTGGCCGAGGGGCTGGTGCGCCCGAATTTCGACGAGCCGAACGTGGCCGACGCGGGCGAGTTGGCCGCCGTGCTGCAAGGACTCGCCACGAGCGCGGGCGTGCAGAAACACAAGCGTTGGTCGGTGGCTTTGCCCGAAGCGGCGACGCGCACCGCGATCCTGACGTTGGAAGGCGGCGCGGCTTCGCGCGCCGAGACGGAAGAGATGTTGCGCTGGAAGACCGAGCGCGGCTTCGGCACGCCGGTCGAGGAGCTGCGGGTTGCGCGCGAGCGTCTGCGCCCCGATGCGCAAGGACGCCCGCGCTACCTCGCAACGGCCGTGCGCCTTTCCGTCCTCGCCGAGTATGAGGCGACGCTCTCCGTCATCGGCTGGCACACGGGTCTCATCCTGCCGCGCCACATGGGCGAGGTCTGGTGGTTGATGCGCGAGCGCACGGCCGCCGCGTCCGATTCACTCCTCGTCAGCGCCCACCACGAAGGCTTCACGGCCGTGTTGTTGCGCCATGCGCAGCCGCTGCTCGTGCGCAGCATCGTCTGCGAGGCGGAAGACCGTATTGACGAACTCTACCGCTTCCTACTCTTCTACCGCGACCGCGTGCAGACGCTTTCCGCGGATGCCGACGCGCCCGCCGCCGACGCCATCGGGCGAATGATGATCGCCGGAGACGGCATCGAGCACGCGGAAGCGAGCGCGATCATCGAAGAGACGCTCAACGTGCGTCCGCGCCTCGTCTCCGCCGCCGACGTGCGCCTCGCGTTCCCCTCGAACGAACTCGACTTCGACGCAATCGCCGCCCCCGCCGGTCTCGCCGCCCTCGCGTGGGGTTGAATGCGGCAGGGGCGGAGGCGCGTTCAGGGTAGTTGAAAGATGAGGAAGGTGGCTCTGCTCGGAAACGCGGGCGGCGGAAAGTCCACGCTCGGCGCACGGCTCTCGGCGCGGACGGGCATTCCGCTCTATTCGGTCGATCTGCTGCAATGGAAACCCGGCGGCGTGGCCGTGCCGGATGAGGCGTTCGAGCGGACGCACGACGAGATCATCGCCCGCGACAGTTGGATCATCGACGGCTTCGGCACTTACCCCGCGTATCTGCGTCGCCTCGCGGCGGCCGACACCATCATCCTGATTGATCACGCCATCTGGCGACATTATTGGTGGACGGCGCGGCGAAACTTGTTGAGCGTCGTCCGCCCGCCCGCCGGTTTCCCTGAGCAGACCCCGCTGATTAGGGACACGGTTAAGATCGCGAAATTCATGTGGTGGGTGCATCGAAACTTCACCCCCGCGAACCGGAAAATGATCGAGCGATACGCGACGACGAAACGAGTTTTTCACCTGCGCTCGCCGGCGGAGATCAGGGCGTTTTGCGTCGAGCATGCGCTCTGACGCCCCGCGCGAAACCCGCCGCCGCCGTAGGGTTGAAACTTTCGCTTCGGCGCAAACGTAAGGACGCATTACAAGAGTTATGAGTGCAGCTTCCCCCACAATTCAGAAGTACGCAGGCCTTGCCGATTGCGAGTTGGTGACGCGCGCCATCGCCGGCCGCGACGACAGTTTCGAGGAACTCGTGCGCCGCTACCAGCGGCCGCTCGTCTCCTACGTCTATCGCATGACGGGCAACTACGAGTCCGCGCTCGACCTGACGCAGGAAGTGTTCATCAAAGTCTACGGGTCGCTCGCGCGCTATCGCCCGGAGTACAAATTCTCGACCTGGATTTACCGCATCGCTCACAACACGGCCATCGACCACCTGCGCCGCCACTCGACCCGCGAACAAGAACTCGAAGTGACGACGCCCGAAGGCGACATCTACGAGAAGCCTTACGCTTCCGGCGCGCCGACGCCCGAAGAGGAGAGCGTGCGCGCCGCGCGCCGCGCCGAGATCGAGGATGTGATCGGGACGCTCCCGGCGAGCTACCGCGAGTTGATCGTGCTGCGCCACGCGCACGATCTCAGCTACGACGAGATCGCGGAAGTTACCGGCCTGCCCCTCGGCACGGTCAAAAACCGCATCTTCCGCGCCCGCGAGGCGATGCGGCTGCCGCTCGTCGAGCGCGGCATCACGGGCATTTAGAACGGGGGAAGCGCCAGACCGCAATCGTGAGCCAACGAACGCCGCCAGCCGCAGCCATCGAACCGGACGCGACCAGCCCGTGTCTGGACGTGGCCGCGTACTTGGACGGCGAACTGGACGAGCGCGCGGGCGCACGCTTCGAGCGGCACACGAAAACTTGCGCGCCTTGCGCGACCGCCCTGCGCGAGCAGCGGCGTCTGCTCTGCGTTCTCGACGCGGCCTTCGGCGATGCGCAGCGGCAAATTCAACTTCCCGCCAATTTCACCG
>DASQNL010000647.1:0-12705 GCA_035644995.1 Pyrinomonadaceae bacterium
CGCGCCCGCGGCGACATGCGAGGCGGGGGTGATTGAAATTCTCTTGTTGGCGACGCTGATGCCGAGTTCGCCGCTGATCTCGTCGACGGTCTGGACGAGTCGTTCGGCCGTGCGCTCGATCTTGGCGCGCACGCGTTCGGCCGTGCGCTCGATGGAATCGCCCGCGCAATCGCGCAAAGAGAGGCCGAGCGTGACGGTGCGCACGTCCAAGTGCTCCATCTCGGTCATCCGCACGGTCTGCAAGATTTCCGCCTGTGAATATTCCATAGAAAATGTTCGCCGGTTTAACCGAGGATGTAGCTGAAGAGGAAGATGAAGAGGAAGAGGAGAAAGAGCGCGACGGCGATGATGAGGAAACGCAAGCCGGGGTCGTCGGCCGCCTCGTCGAGCACGACCGTCGAAGCCTCGCGCAACTTCTCCACGCGCGGCCGCAGATTTTCCCCGACGCTCGCGCCGACCGTCGCCGCGCGTTGCCGCATCCGGCCGCGCGTCTCGGCCTGCGTCGTCGCCGTTTGCCCCGCCGCCGGTTCCGCGACGGCTTCTTCGCGCCTGAACGAGGGCGGAGCGGCGGGCGCGCCGGAAGCCGCTTCCCGCGCCGCGGCCGGTTCCCGTTCCGGCGCGGCCTGATGATTGCCGGAGGCGGGTGATCCCCCGGAGAGCGTCGGCAGCTTGTCGTTCAACGTCGCGGCCACGCGCGCCGCTTCTTCGACGAGCGCGCTCTGCGCCGGAGGCTGCGTCTCATCCTGCGCCGGGCGCGCCGCCCGATGCTCCTCCGCCGTCACCGCTGCGTCCATCCGACTCCCGCACTGCGGACAAAAACTCGCCCGCCCGCGCACGGACGCGCCGCAACTCAAACACCGACGTGCGATTTCCGGTTCAGACATGAAAACAAGGGATGAGGGATGAGGGATGAGGGATGAAGTGAAGACTCACAATCGTCCCGTTTATTCATCCCTTACCCCTCATCCTTCATCCCTTCTTATATTCTGTGCATTGCGTTGAAGAGGTCTTCGCGCTGGGCATAGATGCGGACGCCGAGTTTGTCGCCGGCGGCGCGGAAGCGTTCCTTGAGCGTCGCGACGGGGGCGTCGGAATTGGTCGAGTTGGCGATGATGACCATCGCGAACTTGCCCTGCACGACCGTCTGGTTGATGTCCGCGATGCTGCAACCGGACTCGGCGAGAATCTGCGCCACGCCCGCGACGATGCCCGGATGATCCACGCCGAAGACCGACACGATGAGACGATCCGAAGACCCCTCCGCCTCGCCGCCGTGCGCCGTCAACCCGCGCCGCGCGCCGCCGCCGCGCTCTCTCGCGCCGTCTCCGCCATTGCCTTCCACCACCGGCTCAATCGCGCGGTAGATGTCCGTCACCAGATGCTCCACCGTGCGCTCGTCGGCCTGCGCCCCAAGCCGCCCGTAAACCGCCCGCGTGATCCGGTAGATCAATTCCTCGTTAGCCATTTGTCCGTTGTCCGTCGTCCGTGGTCAGTCGTTCAATTCGTCCTTTAGCCACCCGCACGGCTTACACAAACAACGGACAACTGACCACTGACGACGGACAGTTTTTACCTTCTGCCGTTATCCCCGCCCCGTAATTCTCGCGCGGCCTCGTTGAGATCATCGGACGGCGAGCCTTGCACATCCACGCGATCCACGATGCCGACGACCGCCGCCTCGATAGCCATCTCCTGATCGCCGATGGCCGAGCGCGCCGCCTTGCCGAAGGCGCACAGCACGATCTCGCCCACGCCCGCGCCCAGGCGATCCGCCACCACGATGATGCTGCGGTTCGGCTCTTTGTCGAGTTCAATCGGATGCACGATCAGAAACTTGACGCCCTCCAGATCGGGCGACTTCTTCGTTGACCAGACCGTGCCGACGACTTTTCCCAGGAACATAAGTTTCAAGTTTCAGGTTTCAGGTTTCAGGTTTCAGGTTTGAAAGCCTCAGAGCCTCAGTCTTGAAACTTGAAACCTGAAACTTGAAACTTTAGACCTTTGCGAAAACCTCCGCCGGGTCGCCGATGTCGCGCGCCGAGGGGGTGATGATCGTTTTGGCGTTGACGTAAATCTTTTCGCCCTTCTGGACGGCGCGCCGCACATCGTCTTCGGAGACGAAGTCCACGGCCTTATGCCCGTTCGTTGGCGCGGGCGCAGGAGGTTTAGGTTGCGCGTTGCCCCCGCTCGGCGGCGCGGCGGCCGTCGGGCGTGGTGGCGGTGCGGCGGCGGCGGGCGCGCTCTGCGCGTTTGCGTTCGTCGCCGCTTCGCCGCCGTTGCCGCCGTTCGGTTGCGCGGTCGGCGCGGCTTCGGCGTGCGGGGCGGCCGCGCTCTTGGACTGCACCCAGTTCGGATCGATCTCGTTCATGGGCTGCACGGGCGCGGGCGATTCGGTCGGGCGCATCGTCGCGTGGTAGACGGGCGTGGGCTGCGACGCGTTCCGGTTCGACAGGAAGCGATCCACGATGGCCGCGACATCTTCGCGGCTGACTTTCGCGCCCGCCTGCGGCGTCGTCGCCGCCGCTGCCGGTTGCGACGGCGCGTTAGCGGTTGACGGGGCTTGCGCGGCCGCGCGCGCGGGTCGCGCGCTCTTGACGGGTCGCGTCTCGAAGGCGACGCGCTTGATGTCCATCAGGTGCAGCGGCGAGATGTTGTCGGAGGTGACGTTGCCGCCCCAGGAGCCGCAGCCGAGAGTCATCGAGGGCGGGAGCGCGGTGGAGAAGCCGATTGCGCCGTGCGTCGTCGGCGTGTTGACGACGACGCGCGAGGCGGGCATCTCCATGCCGTAAGCCTTCGCCACGTCGCGCGAGCGCGTGTGGATGCCGGCGGTGTGCCCCATCCCGCCGTAACTCAAAATCTCGAAGCAGCGCGAAGCCCCCCGCTCCACCCCGTCTTCGACGTAGAAGGCGAGGATGGGCGACAGCTTCTCCATCGAAAGCGGGTGCTCGCGCCCCACGCCGCCCACGTCGGCCATCAAACAGCGCGTGCCCTGCGGCACGTTCAAGCCCGCCATTCGCGCGATCACTTCGACCGACTTGCCGACGATGCCCGGATTCAAGGTGCGCTGCGGCGTGGCGACTACTTTAGCGAGTTGATCGGCTTCCGCCGCGCTCAGGAAATGGCCGCCCTGTTGGGCAAACTCGGCGCGCACGGCTTTCGCGATGGGCGCGTCGGCGACCACCGCCTGCTCCGAGGCGCAGATGGTGCCGTTGTCGAAAGTCTTCCCCGTCAAAATATTCTGCACGGCCGTGGGCACGTCGGCCGTGCGCTCGACGAAGACGGGCACGTTGCCGGGGCCGACGCCGAACGCGGGCTTGCCCGATGAATAGGCCGCGCGGACGAGGCCGATGCCGCCCGTCGCCAGGATCACGGCGGTCAGGCGGTTCTTCATCAGGGCTTCCGTGCCTTCGATGGTGGCGGTTGACATGCAGCCGATGGCATCGGCGGGCAAGCCTTCCTTGATCGCCACTTCGCGCATGATGCGCGCCGTCTCGTTGATGCACTTCGCGGCCGACGGGTGCGGCGAGAGGACGATGGCGTTGCGTGATTTGATAGCGATGAGGATTTTGAAGATCGCCGTGGAGGTCGGGTTCGTCGAGGGGATGATGCCGCACACCACGCCGCGCGGGCTGGCGATCTCCACCACGTCTTTCGATTCGGACACGACGCCGACCGTCCGCAAATTGCGAAAGGCGTTCCACACGTCTTCCGACGCGAAGCGATTCTTCTCGCGCTTGTCTTCGGGAACGCCGAAGCCCGTCTCCTCGACGGCCATCGCGCCGAGGCGAGCCGCATCGCGCAAAGCGGCCTGCGCCATCGCCTCGCAGATGCGGTCAATGCGTGCCTGATCGAATCGCGCCAGTTCGGTCTGCGCCCGGTGCGCCGCCTCGACCGCATCGCGCGCCTGCTGCACCGAGACCAGGTCTTTGTCAACTGACATAACGCCTCCACAGCCGTCCGTGGTCAGTGGTCAGTGGTCAGTTGTTTTGTCTGTCTCAGGTTGCGTGCCTGACGTTCGACGCGTCGCTCGCCCAACACAAACAACGGACAACTGACCACTGACAACGGACGGATTTTACTTCGCCCGTTCCTTGTTGTTCTCGCGCGAGCCGGCCGGGAGCGAGCGGCCTTGGTCGCCTTCGCCCAGTTGGCCGCCCCCGCCGCCGCCGCCTTGCAGGGCGCGCTCGTCGGGGCTGTAATTGGTGCGGCCGTTCGTGGGCAGCACGCGCTCGACCTCGCCGTGCGGGCGCGGAATAACGTGCACGCTGATCAGTTCGCCGACGCGACGCGCGGCGGCCGCGCCCGCGTCCGTCGCGGCTTTAACCGCGCCCACGTCGCCGCGCACGAAGATCGTCACGTAGCCCGCCCCGATGTACTCTTTCCCCAACAGTTGCACGTTGGCGGCCTTGACCATCGCGTCCGCCGCTTCGACCGCGCCGACAAAGCCTTTCGTCTCGACCATTCCCAATGCTTCGAGAGCCATGAGTCGTCTCCTCGCTTTAGCTGTGATTGTAGAAATTAAAAACGATTCCAGTTTGGTTGCGCGAAAGCGTCAACGTAGCACCCCGCGCGGCAAGAATCAAGGGACGCGCATCTTTCCCCAAAAAACCTGAGTTTGACACGCTCGCGCGGCGCAAGTTATATTGCGCCAAAAGTTGCGGCACGCCAGCGCGGCGCCGCGTCGGGCTGGCGAAAACAAACCGACGGCCTTTAACTCGGGCGACCGTTTCGGCTCCGAAGAACAAGCGACCAAGTGAACCCTAAGACCCCTGACCAGAACTCTGATGAACTCGCGAGAGCTGGCGGGGGCGAGTCGTCTCTCGGTGCGCGCTTAGGAGCGGCGCGCGAGGCGCGCGGCATCTCCCTGCGCGAACTCTCCGACCAGACGCGCATCGCGCGCCGCTACCTCGAAGCCATCGAAGCGGACGACTACAAGGAACTCCCCGGCGGCATCTTCAACCGCTCCTTTATCAAAGCCTACGCCAAGGCCGTCGGTTTCAACGAGGCGGAGGCCGTCAGCGCGTACACGGAGGTGGCGCGCGCGGCGGGCGAAGCTCCCGACGAACTCCCGACCTCGCGCCAGTCGTCGCGCATCTACATGGACGGCGACACCTCGCGCTCCCCGCTCATCACCGCGCTGCTCAGCCTCGTCATCCTCTCCATCATCTCGCTCGGCATCTACGCCGGACTGCACTACTACCAGCGGCGCACCAACGCGCCCGCCGCCGCCGCCCCCACGGCTCAAACCGGCGCGCCCGCTGCCGCCGCCCCGGCCGCCAATCCCGGCACGAACGATCAAACGCTGCCCGCGCAAACGCCCGCCGCGCCCGACCCGGCTGCGGCGGGGGCGACGAGCGCGTTGAACGTTCAGATCAAGGCGAAGGGCGAAGAGGTGTGGGTGCGAACGCGTGTGGACGACCGGCCGAAGTCGGAAGGCAACATCGCGGCGGAGCAGACGAGAGAGGTCACGCTCGCGCCCGCCGAACGCCTGGTGGTGGAGTATTCAAAGAGCAAGGTGGCCGCGCTGGAAGTCACGGTCAACGGCCGCGCCGTGAGCGTCCCGGCGGAAGTGCGGAAAGGTCGGTCGCTCGTCGAGTTGGTGATCACGAAAGACGGTTACGAACAACTGCTCCAACAGCCCTGAAACCACGCCCCCGCCCGGCCGCGCGCCGCTTGCGCCGCCCGCCGGGACGCCCGGCTTGCGCCCGCCCACGCGCTTTGCTACGCTCGCCTGTAGCCCAAATATCATCCGTTCAATTTTCATTCCCGCTCAGCGCGCCGCCGCGCTCCGTTCGAGTTTTTGGAAGGGAGTTTTTTAATCCGACATGATTACCAATGATCTCACCGAAGGGCTGACCTTCGACGACGTGCTGCTCATCCCCGGCCGCTCCGACGTGCTGCCGAACGAAACCGACACCTCGACGCAGTTCACGCGGGGCATCTCCCTGCGCATCCCGCTCTGCTCAGCGGCGATGGACACCGTCACGGAGGCCGGGCTCGCCATCGCCATCGCGCAGCAGGGCGGCATCGGCGTCGTCCACAAGAATCTGCCCGTCGAGCGGCAGGCCGAGGAAGTCGACAAGGTGAAACGCTCCGAGTCGGGCATGATCGTAGACCCCGTCACCATCCCCTACGACCGCCCCGTCTCCGAGGCGTTGGCCGTGATGGAACGCTTCAAGATTTCCGGCGTGCCCGTCGTGGACGCGGACGGCCATCTCGTCGGCATCATCACCAACCGCGACCTGCGCTTCGAGACGCGCTTCGACATCCCCGTCTCCGAAGTGATGACGAAGCAACCGAACCTCGTCACCGTGCCCGTCGGCACGACGCTCGATCAGGCCAAGGCGGTGCTGCAAAAGCACCGCATCGAAAAACTCCTCGTCATCGACGACGACAAACATCTTAAGGGACTCATCACCGTTAAAGACATTCAGAAGGCGATCCGCTACCCGTCGGCCGCGAAAGACGACCTCGGCCGCTTGCGCGTGGCCGCCGCCATCGGCGCGACCGGCGACTACATAGAGCGTGCCGACGCGCTCGTCGCGGCGCGCGTCGATTGCCTCGTCATAGACACGGCGCACGGTCATTCGTCGCGCGTCATCGAGGCCGTGCGCGAGATGAAGCGGCGGCACCCCTCGACGGAACTGATCGCCGGGAACGTCGCCACGGGCGAGGCGACGCGCGAACTGATCGAGGCGGGCGTCGATGCCGTGAAAGTCGGCATCGGCCCCGGTTCGATCTGCACGACGCGCGTGGTGACGGGCGCGGGCGTGCCGCAGATCACGGCGATTGTGAACTGCGTCGAGGCGGCGCGCGGGTCGGGCGTACCCGTCATCGCCGACGGCGGCGTGAAATTTTCGGGCGACGTGGCGAAGGCCATCGCGGCGGGCGCGGACGTGGTCATGATCGGCTCTTTGTTCGCCGGGACGGAAGAGTCGCCGGGTGAGTTGATCTTGTTTCAGGGTCGCTCGTTCAAAGCCTATCGCGGCATGGGTTCAATCGGCGCGATGCGCGAAGGCTCGCGCGACCGCTACGCGCAGGAATCAATCGCGATGGAATCGAAGCTCGTTCCCGAAGGCATCGAAGGCCGCGTGCCCTACAAGGGCACGCTCTCCGACATGGTGACGCAACTCGTCGGCGGCCTGCGCGCCGGTATGGGCTACACGGGCTGCCGCAACATCCGCGAGTTTCAAGAGAAGACGCGCTTCGTTCGCATCAGCGCGGCGGGCTTGCGCGAGTCGCACGTCCATGATGTCGTGATCACGAAGGAAGCCCCGAATTACCGGCTGGAGTAGGAGAAAAGCGAAAGGGGCGAGCAGCCGCGCGGCTGCTCGCCCCTTTACGCTATGACCTCGCGGCGGCCTCACATCCGGCAGCGGCCTCTCTCGTCGCGGCTCACCTTGAGATAATCGAAACTCTGCCAGACAGTTCCGTCGGCGTACTGCACCCACCGGAGATTTACGTCGCGGTGCGCGGAGGCGCGCCCCCGCAGCAGCAGCCCGGACGCATGCTGCTTCAACTCCTTCGTCCGGCCGGGTTTGACCTGCCCCCTCACGCTCGTCGCAAGGCAGCCGAGTTTTTCCGTCCGGGCGGGGTCGCGGAAGAAGGTCATCTCCCACCCGACGGCCTTAATGTTCTTCGACCCGGCGTTTCGCACTTTAGCGGTCACGTAGTAGCTCTGCGGCAGGCCGGGCGCGTTCTTGCCCTCGCCCGCGGGGTAGGCGCGCGACACGGGGTAGCCGAAGTAATCGTCCTCCAGCCTGCCTGACTTGTCCGCGTTGAACTTCGCCCTGCCGATGTAGGAGTAGGCCGGGTGCAACTCTATCTCGGAGAGCAACGCGCCGGAGAGAGTTTGCGTGGCGGTTTGGGCTGTGGCCTGAGGGACAGCCGGCAGCAGCAGACTGATAAACCCGAGAACCAACATCGCCGTTCTAAGTTTCATCGTCAATCCTTTCGGTGAGAGATGCGCCTGTGCGATTCATTAGACTTGCGATTCGTGAGACTTGCGATTCGTGAGGCTTTGGCTTGCGCGCCGCTTCTCACTTTCGGACTTTGCGGCCTTTCGGGGAGCCGTTGAAGATCGTTTCGATCCAGCCGCCGGTGTTGATGAAACCCGTGCCCCAGGTCGTCCATTCGGCCGGGAGTCCGGCGGTCTTGAGTTGGGCGAGGGTCTTGCCCGCGGCCATTCCTCTGCGGACGTGGGCGGTGGTTTCCATCAACATGCGCCGGTAGAGTTTGAGGTCGTCGAGCGTGGAGAGCGGGCCGTGGCCGGGAATGATCTTCACGTCGGCCGGAACGCGCGCGATGACGGCTTCGATGTTTCGCCTCAAGCCTTCGACGGTGCCGCCGTGTTCGAGGTCGATGAACGGGAAGCGACCGGCGAAGTAATGATCGCCCATGTGGACGACGTTCGACCCGGCGAAGAAGATGATGCTGTCGCCGTCGGTGTGGCCGGCGGGAAAATGTATGACGCGAATCTCCTCGCCGTTGAAGTGGATGGAGACGGATTGGTTGAACGTGATGACGGGCAGAGCTTCCTGCGGCGAGGCGGGGATTTTCTGGCCGCGTACGGTCTGTTCCGTGGCGAGCCGCCCGCGCACGTTGTCGTGCGCGATGATGGTCGCCTCTTTGCCGAACACGGGGTTGCCGCCGGTGTGGTCGCCGTGATAGTGCGTGTTCAGGACGAAGCGCAATTGGCCGGGGTTGATCTCTCTGAGCGCGGCGCGAATCCGCTCGGCGAGCGGCGCGAATTGATCGTCCACGATGAGGAGGCCGTCCGCGCCCGCCGAGACGCCGATGTTGCCGCCCGCGCCTTCGAGCATGTAGATGTTGCCCGCCACTTTCGTCGCCTTCATCTGCACTTTGGAAAAGTCCTGTTGCGCGCGGGCGGGCATGAGGGTGAGGCAGGCGATGAGCAGAGCGTAAACGTATCGGCGACGACGCATAAAATTTCCCTCCGTGAATTCCCCAACGGGTGTCAACAGCGCACGCGGGACAAACTCGCGCCCCGCGATTTTGCCGGCCGGGGCATTTGTCACACGTCGAAGCCGCACAGTAACCTTTTCGCGCGCGGAGCGTCAACCAAACCGAACGCGTGCGCCGGTCGGTTTCGAGCGGAAGATTCGGCGCACGCGAAAGAAGTCGTTTCGTCCGCCCGAAAGTTTGCGGCGCGCGTTCGCGTGCATGGATCGTCCGACACGTGTCCGCCGGGACATGCGCCGCGCGCCGCGTGCGGAGCGCGCCGGTTTCCGCACCCGGAGCGGTTTCGCCGCGTGCGCCCATGAAGGTTCGACGTTGACGCCGGACGGCACCGTGATTGCAACGAGAGGTCTGCGATGACTGAGCAGCGACGAAGGATCAGGTTAATCTCGAATCCGCGGGCGGGGCGCGGCGGCGCAAAGCGCGCGGCCGAGGTCGCGCGTTTTTGCGCGTTGCTCGGCGCGCGCGGCATCGAAGTTGAAACGGTGAGCACGGGCGCGCCGGGCGACGCGACGAGGCTCGCGGCCGAGGTCGCGCGTGAGGGCGGCGCGCGTGAAGTGATCGTCTCCGGCGGCGACGGCACGATCAACGAGGCGTTGCAGGGCTTGGCGGGAGGGCGCGTGCGGCTCGGCATCTGGCCTGCGGGCACGGCCAACGTGCTGGCACGTGAACTACGATTGCCGTTCGATGCGCGGGGCGCGGCCGAAGTGATCGCGCGCGGCGAGACGCGCCGCATCTACGCGGGCTGCGCCACGGAAGAGGCGAGCGGCGCGCGGCGTTATTTTTTTCTGATGGCCGGTATCGGGCTGGACGCTTCGGTGGTGGAGCGCGTGCAGCCCCGTCTCAAGCGGCGCGTGGGCGAGGGCGCGTTCTGGGTGTCGGGACTCGGCCACCTCGTGCGCTGGCGACCCGTCGCCTTCCGCGTCGAAGTGGAGGGGCAGACCTACCCGGCCACCTTCGCCGCCTTTGGTCGCGCGGCGCATTACGGCGGCGACATCAGCGTCACGCCCGGCGCGCGGCTCGACGAGCCGGAGTTTGAAATCTGCATCGTCAACTCGCACAGCCGCCTGCGCTTCCTCAGCCTGCTCGCGCACGGCTTGCGCCGCGACGGCGTCCACCCGGAGATGCCGGGCGTGCGTTACGTGCGGGCGACGCGGGCGCGCGCCACCGGCGAGGCGCGCATGCAGGTTGACGGCGAATTGACGGGGCGACTGCCCGTGACTTTCGAGATCGCGCCCGTGCCCATCGAAGTCATCGCACCGCGCGAGGCCAACCGCGACGCGCCGCGCGGCGGTCAACGCCCGCGATAAAGTTTCACCCCTGCAAGTTTCATCTCTGCAAGTTTCACCGTTCCAAGTTTCATCTCTGCGAGTTTCATCGCTGCGAGTTTCATCGCTGCGAGTTTCATCACTGCGAGTTTCAGCCCTTCAGCCATGCGGCGCGGAGGGCGCGGGCTTGCGCCGGAGCGTCTTTGATCTCTTCGAGGCGGTAATTGTGACGCGGCGACGCCTGCACCGGATGGGAGGTCTGCGCCGCGTCGGCGGGTGTCTTGACGAGCCGCAGGCCGACGTGGGCGAAGGCTTCTTCGTAAGGCAGCGGTTCCGTGCCGCGCACGTGGCGCGCGAAAAAGTCGGACATGTCAGCCCCGCCTGCCTGCGAGACGGCGCGCTCGAAATCCGCTCCCGTGTAGCCGCGCCCGCGCGAGTAATAAGTCGCCGCCGGCGACTTCAGGTAAAACTCCTCATACATGCGCCGCATCACGTCGTCGAGCGAGGCGCGCCCGCCCGTCCGGCCGCGCAGCAGCAGGTCGAGCACGATGCCGATCACTTCGCCCTTGCTGTAGTAACTGACGGTCGTCGCGGCGAGGTTCGTGCGTTGATAATGCGGCGTGCGGTCGATGAAGGAAGCGATGAGCGAGGCTTCTTCCGCGCTGAGCAAACCATTGCCGGGCGCGTTCTCGACGGAGCCTATCGCCCCGGCGAGCGCGCGCAGGAAACGTTCGTCCGTCCAGACGCCCGCGCGTCGCTGCATCACCCCGGCGTAGTAGTTCGTCAGCCCCTCGGCGATCCACAGGCTGCGCGTGTTGACGGGGCGCGTGAAATCCCAGGGGCCGAATTCGACGGGGCGCAGGCGTTTGACGTTCCAGACGTGAAAGAACTCGTGCGCCGCCGTGTCGAGCACGTCTTCGGCGACGCCTTTGTCGCCGAGCGGGCGCGTGCTGATGATCTGCGTGGAGGCGAGATGCTCCATGCCGTCGCCGCGCGGCGCGGTGGGGTCGAAGTGCATGATGAAGAGATAGCCGTCGTAATCGGGCATCCCCATCAAGGCGATTTCGGCGCGCACGATGCGCTCGATGTCGCGCACGAGCGCGCCGCGTTGCCCGCGTTCTTCGGCGAACGAATGCACCAGCACGCGGTGCGTCTTGCCGTCAACTTTAAACTCGTCCACGGTGAAGTCGGGCGCGATCTCGGTCGGCGTGTCGATCAGGATGTCGTAGTTCGGGAACTGCCATTCGCGCTGGTCGGCGCGCTCGGTGGCGGCGTTCAAGATGCGCCAATTCGCAGGCGCGTTGATGCGCAGCCGCACCGGGTCTTGCTTGTGGCCGACGACATACATGAAGATCGAGCCGCCGTTGAAATTGGCGTGGCGTGCATCGAGTTGCGAGAACGTGCCGGAGAGATCGTTGGCGAAGACTTTGTAACTGAGCGTCACGCCGCGCGACACCGCGTGCCGGGGAAAGACGCGCCACGTTTGCGTGTCCACCCGCGTGACGGGAAGGACGGAGCCTTCCGGGCACGTGCCCGTGGGTGGGCACGACGTTTCGGCGCGCACCTCCTGCACGTTCTTCGCGAAATCGAAGACGGCGTAGCGACCCGGCGACCAGCGCGGCATCTGAAAATCAATGGCCTCCGCGCCCTTCGGCGGTTCGACCGTCAGGCTCACCTCGAACAGGTGCGAGGCCGGGTTCGACATCGAGAGTTGATAACTGATGTTGTATCGTTCGTCCTCATGCGCCGCCGCCGTGGCGCATGGCAGGACGAGCAACGCGAAGATGAAGGCCGCGCGCCGCCACGCGAAAAGTTTCATGCAAGCGATCATATGTGCTCCCTCAAACTACGTGTCCGAACTTGAATGACGTGATGGAAGACGAGCGATTATCCGCGCGGGGAGAATCCGTGTCAAAAGCCGCCCGCCGCGCGGCTCGGCTAGTTTCACCCGCACGCGTCGCCAACCCGGCCGCCCGTGCGATGCTCCGTCGAAGACTATGACCGAACGACTCTACTACCACGATTCGCATCTCATCGAGTTTGACGCGCGCGTTCTCGACGTAACGGCCGACGGCGGGACGGGATGCGTCGCCGTCATGCTCGACCGCACCGCGTTCTACCCGACGGGCGGCGGCCAGCCGAGCGATACGGGCGCGCTCGACGGCGCGCGCGTCGTCGAATGTCTCGACCGCGAAGAGGCGGGCGTGCTGCACTTCATCGAAGGCGCGTCGCCGCGCGTGGGGGCGCGCATCAAAGGGCGGGTTGATTGGCCGCGCCGTCTCGACCATCTCCAGCAGCACACCGGCCAGCACATTCTCTCGCAAGCCTTCGTCCGACTCTTCGACGCGCCGACGCGCGCCTTCCGCATGCTCGAACGCGCCTGCGAGATCGACCTAGACCTCGCCGCGCCGTCCGACGAGCGCATCGAACAGGCCGTCGCCCTCGCCAATGAGATCAT